>NZ_JBSGXP010000016.1:0-81386 GCF_053610105.1 Kitasatospora sp. NPDC054939
GGCTCCCAGTAGACGACTGGGTTGATAGGCCGGATATGGAAGCCCAGTAATGGGTGGAGTTGACCGGTACTAATAGGCCGAGGGCTTGTCCTCAGTTGCTCGCGTCCACTGTGTTGTTCTGAAACAACGACCCCCTGCCCATGGCCTGGGTGGGGTGCGGTTGACAGTTTCATAGTGTTTCGGTGGTCATAGCGTGAGGGAAACGCCCGGTTACATTCCGAACCCGGAAGCTAAGCCTCACAGCGCCGATGGTACTGCAGGGGGGACCCTGTGGGAGAGTAGGACGCCGCCGAACAATCATTCCAAAAACGCCCCCTCCCGTACGGGAGGGGGCGTTTTTGCGTTACCCTCTCGGCCAGCAAGCCCCGAGTACGGCGAGAGGCGCGGCCAGTGCAGAATCTGACCCTTACGTGGCAGTCCGCCGGAGGAGCCTCGGTTGCGCTCTACGGCGCCTCGTACGCGGCCGCGCGGATACAGCGGAGCGGTGTCGCAGCCCTGCTACGGGAGGCCGGCACGCTGCTGGCCCTGTTCACGCTCTGGCAGCTGGTCGGCCACCTGTCGCTGATGAGCACCGAGCACGCGCTGGACCGGGCCGACTGGATCCACCGGACGGAGCTGGCCTTCGGGTTGCCGGACGAGGCGGTCTGGCAGGCCGCGGTGACGCCGTACCCGGTGCTGGTGAAGGCGGCGAACTACTACTACGCGGTCATGCACTTCTCGGTGATGCTCGGGGTGCTGCTCTGGGTCTTCCTGCGGCACCGGGACCGCTACGGCTGGGTGCGGAACACGGTGGTGATCACCACGGCGATCTGCCTGCTGGTGCAGTTCATCCCGGTGGCGCCGCCCAGGATGCTGCCGGAGAACGGGTTCGTCGACGTGGCGCTGGAGTACGGGCAGTCGGTGTACGGCGGCGCGGTGGGCGGGGTGGTGGCCGCGCAGCTGTCGGCGATGCCCTCGGTGCACGTCGCGTGGTGCGTCCTGGCGGCGGTCGCCGTGGTGAAGGTGTCGGCGAGCCCGCTGCGCTGGCTGATGGTGCTGCACCCGGTGCTCACGGTCGTGGTGGTCGTCGTCACGGCGAACCACTTCTGGGCGGACGGCCTGGTGGCGGTGGCGATCCTGCTGCTGGCGTACGCGGCGCAGGCCTACGGGGCTCGGCTGCTCGCCCTGCGCGGGGCCCGGAGGCGGCAGGACGCCCCTGCCCCGTCCGTGGGCGCGGGGACGGGCACGGGGACGGCAGCCGGGACCGGGCCGGGGACCACGGCGGCCACAGCCGCGCGCTGAGCGGCCCGGGCCCGGCGTACGGGCAGCGGAGCGCCCGCCGACCCCCGCGCGAAGGCCACGAGGAAGCCACGAGGAAGCCACGGGGAACCCGCGAGGATGCGCAGAAGGGCCGGCACTCCTCCGGGGAGGGCCGGCCCTTCCGCTGTGCGGTCACTTCACGGGCAGGGCCTCCCGGCCCCAGCCGCTGTTGGTGAGGTTGGCCGTGGCCCAGTACCAGGACGCCGCGCCGGACGCCGCGGCGACCCAGCCGGCGGCCTTGCCGAGCCCGCCGGACTCGTTGAGGACGCCGAGCGCGGCGAGTACCAGGGCGACGGTCAGCAGGCCGTAGACGGCCCGGCTGAACAGGCCGGAGTTCCAGCTCGCCAGGGCGAGGGTGAGCGCCAGCAGGGCCCAGAGGAGCAGGAAGAGACCCGCGGCGTTCTTGCTCGTGCCGGCCGCCTGGGACCAGGCGGCCCAGAACGCGCCGAGGCTGGTGAAGGCGGTGCCGGTGAAGGCCTCGCCCCCGCGCAGCTGCCAGATCCCGGCGACGAAGAGGGTGAGACCACCGACAACATGGGCGACACCGGCCGCGTTCTTGACCCCGGTGCCACTGAAGATCCCGGTGGAGAGCAGGCCGAAGGCGAGGAGAGTCAGGCCGAGTGCGAGGTAGCCGAGGTTACCTGCGTCGGCTCCGGTGGATCGGGCGGTTGCCCCGGTAGCTTCGTTGCTCACCGGAGGCTCCTTTCACTCTGGGGGCGCGTGGGGGCGCAGCAGTGTGACTCGTGTGGCTCGGACGAGCGAGCGTGCGAGAGGGAGAGGGTGCGCGCGACCGTGCCGAGGACGCACGGCTCGGGGCGTGCGTGCGGCTGCGGTCAGGTGATGGGCCGGCAGCGCTGCTGTCGGCGGGTGTCCCCGCCGGGGGGATTCCCCGGTGGGATCGGTGTGAGATCGGTGTACCCGGCCGAACAGGCTTGTACCCTTGTGAATCGCACAATTTGTGGCGTCGTCAGCTGTGGAACGCTCAGGCTTGACGTCCGTGTGTTCGCGAACCGGCCGCTTCCGGTACCGGCCGGCAGACCCGTCCGCCCACGGCCCGCCGCCGACCCCGGACGGCCCCGGCTCAGCCCGTGCGCTGGGCGGGGACCCGCAGGGTGAGGATCGCCATGTCGTCGGAGGGCGGCTCGGGGGCGAAGCGCTCGACGGCGCGCTGGACCCGCAGGGCGACGGCGCCGGCGGTGAGGCCGGTGCAGCCGGTGAGGACCTCGGCGAGGCCGTCGTCGCCGAGCATCCGCCGGCCCTCGCGACGTTCGGTGACGCCGTCGGTGACGCAGAGCAGGACCTCGCCGGGTTCGAGCACCAACCGCTCGGCGGTGAGCTCCAGTTCGTCCATCACTCCGAGCAGCGGCTGCGGGGTCGCGGCGCGGTCGACCTGTCCGTCGGTGCGCAGCCGCAGCGGCAGCGGGTGGCCGGCGCAGACCAGGGAGAGCTCGGTGCTGCCGTCGGGGAGCGGGGTGAGTTCGCCGTACAGCAGGGTGAGGAAGCGGCTGCGCGAACCCTCGTCCAGGATGGCGGCGTTGAGCCGGGTGAGGACCTGCGGGGCGTCCAGGCCCTCGCGGGCGAGCAGGCGCAGGGAGTGCCGGGCGAGTCCGGTGACGGAGGCCGCCTCGGGGCCCGTGCCGCAGACGTCGCCGATGGCGAAGCCGTAGGTGCCCTCGCGGATCGGGAAGAGGTCGTAGAAGTCGCCGCCGACCTCGTTGCCCTCGCCGGCGGCCTGGTAGTAGACGTCCACCTCGACGCCCGGGATCTCGGGCAACTCCGGTGGCAGCAGGCTGCGCTGGAGGGCCTGGCTGGTGGCGGTGCGCTCCGAGTAGAGGCGGGAGTTGTCGAGGGCGAGGGCAGCCCGGCGGGAGAGGTCCTCGGCGAGTTCGAGGATCTCCTGGCGGAAGCGCACGCCGGCCGAGGTGCCGAGGGTGAGCAGGCCGATGACCCGGTTGCGGGCGGCGAGCGGCAGGACGACGGTCTCGCCGAGCAGGCCGGCGAGTTCGGGGCTGTCGGTGAGGCCGCTGCCGCGGGCGGTCTCGGTGGGGGCGGTCCAGAAGCGGGTGCCGGGCGCCGGGTCGGGGTCGGGGGCCGGGGTCTTGTCGAGCAGGGCGCGCAGCGGGTCGATGCGGTCCTCGTCCTCGTGCAGGACGAACGCCAGGGAGGTGCCGGCGCCGTGGTCGCCGTTGGTGTAGACGGCGCACCAGGAGGCGAGGGTGGGGACGGCCATCTGGGCCATCAGCGCGAGGGTCTGCTCGTGTTCGAGGGTGCCGGCCAGCAGTTCGGAGGCTTCGACGAGGAAGGAGAGCGAGCCGCGGCGCAGCCGTTCGAGTTCGGCGAGGCGGGCGCTCTCCAGGGCCAGCGCGACCCGGTCGGCGGCGAACTGGAGGCGCAGCGCGTCCTCGTTGTCGTAGCGGCCGGGGGCGGCCGCGGCGACGCCGAGGGAGCCGATGAGCCGGCCCTCGACCTTGAGCGGGACGGTGACCAGCGAGCGCAGTCCGCTGCCGGTGAGGACGGGCAGTCCGGCGGGGCGCAGGGCGAGGTCCTCGTGGACGGAGGGCAGCCGGGCGGAGTCGTAGCGGTTGGGGCCGTCGACGGGGAAGCGGGTGTGCCGGCGGTGCCCGGTGGTGAGGCCGGTGGCGGCGCGGACCTCGAACTCGGTCTCGTCGTCGGTGGTGAGGAGCAGGTAGGAGGCGTCGGCGTCGAGCAGGTCGCGGGCGCGTTCGACGGTGCGCTGCAGCAGGGTGCCGAGGTCCTCGGGGACGGGGCCGCTGAGCAGGTCGAGGGTGCCGGCGGGTTCGGGGGAGTCGCCGGACAGGGCGCGGGCGGGGGAGCGGAGCACCGCGCGGTCCGGCTCGCGCACCAGCAGGCAGAGCGTGGAGGGGGTGCCGACGGCGTCGCGGACGCGTACGTGCAGCCCGTACACGTCGACGGTGTCGGCGCCGGTGTGCAGGGCGTAGCTGCCCTCCCAGCGGGCCAGCCGGAGGGTGTCGGCGAGGCCGAGGCCGCGGCCGGGGGTCTGCGGCCAGAGGGCGAGGTCGGCCCAGGGGCGGCCGAGGACGTCGGCGGCCCGGTGGTGGAAGAGCTCCTCGGCGTCGGGGTTCCACGCGAGGACGCGGCCGTCGTCGTCGATCTGGACGACGGCGACGTGCACCGGGCCGGTGGTGCGCGGGAGTTCGCCGCCGGGCGCGGCGGGGAGGGCGTAGCGGGTGCCGGTGACGGGGGCGGGCAGGGCGAGGCGGAACCAGACGGTCTTGCAGCCGGAGCCGTACTCGACGCCCCAGCGGCTGGCGAGGGCGGAGCACATCAGCAGGCCGCGGCCGCCTTCGCCGTCGGGGTCGGCGTAGCGCTCGGAGGCGGTGACGGGGCCGTCGGAGAGGGCGGGCAGCCCGCGTTCGGGGTGGTGGTCGGTGACCTCGATGCGGACGGTGCCGTCCTCGTGCAGGCAGCAGACCTCGGCGGCGGTGCCGGCGTGCACGACGGCGTTGGTGACGAGTTCGCTGACCAGGACGACGGCGTCGTCGACGACCTCGGGCAGGCCCCAGCCGAGCAGGGCGTCCCGGACGAAGGCGCGGGCGGCGGCGGCCGACCGGCCGTCGGGGTCGAAGGTGGCGGCTGCGCGCGCGGTGACCACGTTGCCACTTCTCCTCTGCTCGGGCCCTGGCTGACCGGGTGCGGCGGCGACGTCGGCGTGCGCGCCCGCGGGGTGGCGGCGGGCGCAGGCCCGGTCGTGGCCCGGTGCAGCGCTCCACCCTACTTTCCGCTGGGTTCCCCGTGGGGGCGGGGCGCCGAAACAGGCACCTGAGGGTGATTCTCCCCACCTGTTTCGGCCGGTGCGGTACCAACCGAGCGCAACCGGCCGTATACCCGGTGCGGGTCCTGCCAGACTGGGGGGTCCGCGACGACCGGTCGGGCAGTACGGTCGGTGCGGGCGCCGGTGGGCCGGGAGGGCCGCCGGTGTGCAGGAGTGCCGCCGGTGGTGTCCCCGCGGGAAGCGGGGCGGGCGCCGGACAGTTCACGATGTGGGAGGGTCCCGTTGAGTTCGGCCACCAAGGACGCAACCGGTACGACACCGACCGCCCCGCGCGGCGGTCGGTCCGGCGCCGCGCCGCGGAGCGCGGCCGGGCGGCGTACGAGCCACGGGCGGGGGGCCGAGCCGGCCGAGCTGCGCAAGCTGCTGGCCGCCCTCTCCGCGATGCGGGACGGCAACTTCAAGCGCCGTCTGACGGTGTCGGGCGACGGCCCGCTGGCGGAGATCGCCGCGGTGTTCAACGAGGTGGCCGAGCGCAACCAGCACCTGACCGGCGAACTGGCGCGGGTGCGGCGGGCGGTGGGCCGCGAGGGCCGGTTGAACGAACGGCTGGAGACCGGGGCCGGCGAGGGCGCCTGGATGGCGGCGGTCGACAACTGCAACGCGCTGATCGACGACCTGGCGCGGCCGATGGCCGAGGTCGGCCGGGTGCTGACCTCGATCGCCGAGGGCGACCTGGACCAGAAGATGGAGCTGCGCTCGCTGCACTCCAACGGGATGAGCCATCCGCTGCGCGGTGAGTACCTGCGGATCGGGCGGACGGTCAACGGGCTGGTGGACCAGCTGTCGGAGTTCACCGACGAGGTGACCCGGGTGGCCCGCGAGGTCGGTACCGAGGGCAAGCTCGGCGGGCAGGCCAAGGTGCGCAGCGTCTCCGGCAGTTGGAAGGACCTCGCGGACTCGGTCAACACCATGGCGGGCCGGCTGACCGCGCAGGTGCGCAACATCGCCCAGGTGACCACGGCGGTGGCCAAGGGCGACCTGTCGCGCAAGGTCACCGTCGAGGTGGCCGGTGAGATGCTGGAGCTGAAGAACACCGTCAACACGATGGTGGACCAGCTCAACTCCTTCGCGGCGCAGGTCACCAAGGTGGCCAGGGACGTGGGCACCGAGGGACGGCTCGGGGGTCAGGCGCAGGTGCCCGGGGTCGCCGGGGTCTGGCGGGACCTCACCGACTCGGTGAACTTCATGGCCGACAACCTGACCGGCCAGGTGCGCAACATCGCGCAGGTGACGACCGCGGTGGCCCGCGGCGACCTGTCGCAGAAGATCGAGGTGGACGCGCGGGGCGAGATCCTGGAGCTGAAGAACACCATCAACACGATGGTGGACCAGCTCTCCGGCTTCGCCGAGCAGGTGACCCGGGTCGCCCGCCAGGTGGGTACCGAGGGGCGCCTCGGCGGCCAGGCGCAGGTGCCGGGTGCGGCCGGGGTGTGGCGGGACCTGACCGACAACGTCAACTTCATGGCCAACAACCTCACCGATCAGGTGCGCAACATCGCGCAGGTGACCACGGCCGTCGCCAAGGGCGACCTGTCGCAGAAGATCCAGGTGGACGCGCGGGGCGAGATCCTGGAGCTGAAGAACACCATCAACACGATGGTGGACCAGTTGGGCGCGTTCGCGGACGAGGTGACCAGGGTCGCCCGGGACGTCGGCACCGAGGGCATCCTGGGCGGCCAGGCGAGCGTGCCGGGCGTCTCCGGCACCTGGAAGGACCTCACCAACAGCGTCAACCTGATGGCGAACAACCTGACCAACCAGGTGCGCAGCATCGCCGAGGTGACCACGGCGGTGGCCCGCGGCGACGTCTCGAAGAAGATCACCGTCGATGCGCGCGGCGAGATCCTGGAGCTGGTCACCACCGTCAACACGATGGTGGACCAGCTGTCGGCCTTCGCCGACGAGGTGACCCGGGTGGCCCGCGAGGTGGGCACCGAGGGCATCCTCGGCGGGCAGGCGAAGGTCCGCGGGGTGTCGGGTATCTGGAAGGACCTGACCGACAACGTCAACTTCATGGCGTCCAACCTGACCAGCCAGGTGCGCAATATCGCCGAGGTCGCCACGGCGGTGGCCCGCGGCGACCTCTCCAAGAAGATCACCATCGAGGCGCAGGGCGAGGTCGCGGCGCTCGCCGGCACCCTGAACACGATGGTCGACCAGCTGTCGGCCTTCGCGGTGGAGGTCACCCGGGTGGCCCGCGAGGTGGGCACCGACGGCATCCTCGGCGGCCAGGCCGGGGTGCCGGGGGTGGCCGGCATCTGGAAGGACCTGACCGACAACGTCAACCTGATGGCCAACAACCTGACCGGCCAGGTCCGCAACATCGCGCTGGTCATCACGGCGGTCGCCCGCGGCGACCTGTCGCAGAAGATCGACGTGGACGCGCGCGGCGAGATCCTCCAGCTGAAGACCAGCATCAACACCATGGTCGACCAGCTGTCCGCGTTCGCCGACGAGGTGACCCGGGTGGCCCGCGAGGTGGGCACCGACGGGCGGCTCGGCGGCCAGGCCAGCGTGCCCGGGGTGTCCGGCACCTGGAAGGACCTCACCGAATCGGTGAACGAGCTGGCCAACAACCTGACCCGGCAGGTGCGCGCGATCGCCCAGGTCGCCACCGCGGTGACCCGGGGCGACCTCAGCCTGCGGATCGACGTGGACGCGTCCGGGGAGCTCGACGAGCTCAAGGACAACATCAACCAGATGATCGCCAACCTGCGCGAGACCACCCGGACCAACCAGGAGCAGGACTGGCTGAAGACCAACCTGGCCCGGATCTCCGGCCTGCTGCAGGGCCGGCGCGACCTGGAGGCCGTCGCCTCGCTGATCATGACCGAGCTCACCCCGGTGGTCTCCGCCCAGCACGGCGCGTTCTTCCTCGCCCAGCCGGCCGGTCGCACCGCCGAACTGGTCACCGAGGACGACGACGAGAACGACAGCGTGCTGCGGCTGATCGGCAGCTACGGCTACCAGCGGCGCTCGATGCCGACCACCTTCCGGCCCGGCGAGTCGCTGATCGGCCAGGCGGCGGTGGAGAAGCGCTCGATCATCGTGAAGGAGGCCCCGCCCGGCTACCTCAAGATCGCCTCCGGGCTCGGCGAGGCGTCGCCCGCGCACATCGTGGTGCTCCCGGTGCTCTTCGAGGGCCGGCTGCTCGGGGTGATCGAGCTGGCCACCTTCTCCTCCTTCACCACCGTCGCGCTGGACTTCCTCAACCAGATCGCCGACCTGATCGGCGTCACCGTCAACACCATCAGCGTCAACACCAAGACCGAGGGCCTGCTGCTGGAGTCCCAGCGGCTGACCGCGGAACTCTCGATGCGCTCGGCCGAGTTGGAGGCCCGCCAGGAGGAACTGGAGCGCACCAACGAGGAGTTGCAGGAGAAGGCCGAACAACTCGCCCAGCAGAACCGCGACATCGAGATCAAGAACAGCGAGATCGAGGAGGCCCGGCAGGTCCTGGAGGAGCGCGCCGAACAGCTTGCCCTGGCCTCCCGCTACAAGAGCGAGTTCCTCGCCAACATGTCGCACGAGCTGCGCACCCCGCTCAACTCGCTGCTGATCCTCGCCAAGCTGCTCTCCGACAACAACGAGGGCAACCTCTCCCCGAAGCAGGTCGAGTTCGCCGACACCATCCACGGCGCCGGCTCCGACCTGCTCCAGCTGATCAACGACATCCTCGACCTCTCCAAGGTCGAGGCCGGGAAGATGGACGTCCGCCCCGCCCGGATCGCGCTCGTCCAGCTGGTCGACTACGTGGAGGCCACCTTCCAGCCCGTCGCCGTCGACAAGCACCTCGACTTCGCCGTCCGGGTCTCACCCGCCCTGCCGGTCACCCTGCACACCGACGAGCAGCGGCTCCAGCAGGTGCTGCGCAACCTGATCTCCAACGCGGTCAAGTTCACCGACACCGGCGCCGTCGACTTCTCGATCAGCCAGGCCGGCCCGGAGGTCCCCCCGCACGTGCGCGAACGGCTGCTGGAGTCCGGCTCGATCACCGGCCCGGACGACGCGCTGATCGCCTTCTCGGTCTCCGACACCGGGATCGGCATCCCCGGCAACAAGCTCAGGGAGATCTTCGAGGCCTTCAAGCAGGCCGACGGCACCACCAGCCGCAAGTACGGCGGCACCGGCCTGGGCCTGTCGATCAGCCGGGAGATCGCCCGCCTGCTCGGCGGCGAGATCCACGCCGAGAGCGAGCTCGGCAAGGGCTCAACCTTCACCCTCTACCTGCCGCTGCGCACCGACGCCCCGGACCCCGCGGGCCCCTCGGCGGCCCCCGCGGCCGGCGACCGGCCGCAGCCCGCGCAGCACGCCCCGGGACCGCGCGCCGCGATCGCCGTCACCCCCGCCGGCACGCCCGTCCCGGTCGGCGAGAACCCGGCCGAGCACTGGGCCCAGGAGGTCCGCGAACTCGCCGAGGAGCGGCGCCGCGGGGCCGTGGAGCGCCGCCGGGCCGCCGCGCTGGAGGCCACCGGCCGCAGCGACCGGCCCGCGCCGCCCGCCCAGGCGTCCCGGACGGCCGCGAAGGCGCAGGCCCGCTTCGACGGCGAGCAGGTCCTGATCGTCGACGACGACGTCCGCAACGTCTTCGCCCTCACCAGCGTCCTGGAACAGCACGGCCTGACCGTCCTGTACGCCGAGAACGGCCGCGAGGGCATCGAGATGCTGGAGCAGCACGAGAACGTGGCGCTGGTCCTGATGGACATCATGATGCCGGAGATGGACGGCTACGCGACCACCGAGGCGATCCGGCGGATGCCGCAGTTCGCCGGGCTGCCGATCATCGCGCTGACCGCCAAGGCGATGAAGGGGGACCGGGAGAAGTCCCTGCAGGCCGGGGCGACCGACCACATCACCAAGCCGGTCGAGACCGACCACCTGCTCGCCGTGATGCGCCAGCGGCTCGGCCGGGCCTGACCGGCCGGGGCGCGTCCCCCGCCGACCGGCGGGGGCGTGCGGGCCCCACCCGCTCCGGAGTTCGCTCCGGCGGTTGACCCGGTTTGCTGGCGGCGGGGGCCGGGAACCGGGTAGGGTCACCGATCGTTGCGAACAGTGACCGAATGGCAACGGAGTGCTGAGCGTGCGCCGGAGCACTGGGCGCGCACGGCTCCGCATCGTCCGGCGACGGAGCGATGTGCCGGGCGAGGGGGTGCGGCTAGCATGACCGGGGTAGTGGTGGGCAGTGCGCGGGTGCCTTCCCCAGGCAGGCAGACATCAGGAGGGCGGGCCGCGGTGCAGAAGGCGAAGATCCTCCTGGTCGACGACCGACCGGAGAACCTGCTGGCGCTGGAGGCGATCCTCTCGGCGCTGGACCAGACGCTGGTGCGCGCGGCGTCCGGCGAGGAGGCGCTCAAGGCGCTGCTCACCGACGACTTCGCGGTGATCCTGCTGGACGTCCAGATGCCCGGCATGGACGGCTTCGAGACCGCCTCGCACATCAAGCGGCGGGAGCGCACCCGGGACATCCCGATCATCTTCCTGACCGCGATCAACCACGGTCCGCACCACACCTTCCGCGGCTATGCGGCCGGCGCGGTCGACTACATCTCCAAGCCCTTCGACCCGTGGGTGCTGCGCGCCAAGGTCTCGGTCTTCGTCGACCTCTACATGAAGAACTGCCAGCTGAAGGACCAGGCCGCGCTGCTGCGGCTGCAGCTGGAGGCCGGCGGGGAGCCCGAGGTCGGCCACGGACTGCTCGGCGAGCTGTCGGCCCGGCTGGCCTCGGTGGAGGAGCAGGCCGAGGCGCTCACCAAGCAGCTGGACGGCACCGAGGACCGGGCCGCCGCCGCGACCGCCGCGCACCTGGAGCGCAAGCTCGTCGGACTGCGCCGGGCGCTGGAGGCGATGCGCCCGGGTGCCGACTGACACCCGCGCCCCCTCCGGCTCCCGCACGCCCCTTGCGCTCCGGCGTGCGTGCGACACGGGTCCGGCACCGGTCCGCCCGGGCCCGGCCCGGCCGCGCCCCCGGCTCCGGCCGAACGCCACTCGGCTTCACCCGTGCGAGTGAAACCGCGGCGGGATGACGGAGTGTCTGCGACACGTCCGGCCGCCCGACTCGGGCATATGTGCACAGGTCGCCGCCCCCGGTAGGCTGCTGACCCATGGCCACACGTACGCCCGGCAGCGCGGCACGCAACCCCGGTCCGGGACCGTCCAAGAAGGCCGCGGCGAAGGCGCCGGCCAAGCAGCCGGCGGCCAAACCGGCCGCCAGGAAGGCCGCCCCGGCGAAGAAGGCGGCGGCCCGGAAGGCCGCTCCGGCCGCCCCGGCGGCGCCCCCGCCCCGGCCGATACTCCTCCGCGCCGTACGCGCCGTCTGGCTCGGCCTGGCGCACGCCGTCGGCGCGCTCTTCCGCGGCTTCGGTGACGGTGCGAAGAACCTCGACCCGGCGCACCGCAAGGACGGCGTCGGCCTGCTGCTCCTCGCGCTCGCCCTGGTCACCGCGGCCGGCACCTGGTTCAGCCCGCAGGGCTGGCTCGGCGAGGCCGCCACCAACGTGGTCTCCGGCCTGTTCGGCCGGCTGGACGTGCTGGTGCCGTTCCTGCTCGCCGGGATGGCCGTCCGGCTGATGCGCCACCCCGAGGTCCCCGAGGCCAACGGGCGGATCGTGATCGGTCTGAGCGCCCTGGTGGTCGGCGTGCTCGGCCTGGTCCACATCGGCTGCGGCGCGCCCATGATGGGCAGCGGCGCGACCCGGATAAGGGCGGCCGGCGGCATCGCCGGCTGGGCCGCCTCCACCCCGATGATGGCCGCCGCCGGCCCCCCGCTCGCCGTCCCGCTGCTCCTGCTGCTGGCCTTCTTCGGCCTGCTGGTGGTGACCGCCACCCCGGTCAACCGGATCCCGGAGCGGCTGCGCTCGCTCGGCGTCCGGCTGGGCGTGGTCGAGCCCGACCCGGCCGACCGGGCCGCCGAGGGGCGCACGCCGGAGCGCGAGCCGTCCACCGAGCCGCCCGAGGACGCCGATCCGTCGGCCCTGCCGTACACCGTGGACAGCGACGACCCCGACGACGAGATCGCCGCCCGCCGGCGCCGCCGCCGGCGCAAGAAGGTCGACGAGCCGGAGCTCTCCTCCGCCGTGCCCGACGTGTTCGCCAAGGACCCGGACCTCGACCCGTACGCCACCCGGGACCTCGCCGCGGGCGCCGCCGCCGACCTCGACGGCGCGCTGGTCTACGGCGTCTCGCCGTCCTCGGCGGTGGCCGACATGATGCGCCAGGTGCAGGACCGCACCGTCCCGCCGGAGGAGCCGGCCGTCCCCGCCGCCCGCAGCGGCGGCGCCCCCGAGGAGCACGGGCCCGCGCCGGTCCGGATGGAGCAGCTCCAGCTCTCCGGCGACATCACCTACGCGCTGCCGCCCCTGGACCTGCTGGAGCGCGGCGGCCCGGCCAAGGCCCGCAGCGCCCTCAACGACGAGGTCGTCGCCCAGCTGACCGGAGTCTTCGCCGAGTTCAAGGTGGACGCCCGGGTCACCGGCTTCACCCGCGGTCCGACGGTCACCCGCTACGAGGTCGAGCTCGGCCCGGCCGTGAAGGTGGAGCGGATCACCGCGCTCGCCAAGAACATCGCGTACGCGGTGGCCAGCCCGGACGTGCGGATCATCAGCCCGATCCCGGGCAAGTCCGCGGTCGGCATCGAGATCCCCAACCGGGACCGCGAGATGGTCAACCTCGGCGACCTGCTGCGCTCGCGCACGGCCGCCGAGGACACGCACCCGATGGTCGTCGGCATGGGCAAGGACGTCGAGGGCCACACCGTGATGGCCAACCTCGCCAAGATGCCGCACATCCTGGTCGCCGGCGCGACCGGCGCGGGCAAGTCGTCCTGCATCAACTGCCTGATCACCTCGGTGCTCGCCCGGGCCACCCCGGACGAGGTGCGGATGGTGCTGGTCGACCCCAAGCGGGTCGAGCTGACCGCGTACGAGGGCATCCCGCACCTGATCACGCCGATCATCACCAACCCGAAGAAGGCCGCCGAGGCCCTCCAGTGGGTGGTGCGCGAGATGGACCTGCGCTACGACGACCTCGCCGCGTTCGGCTTCCGGCACGTGGACGACTTCAACGCGGCGGTCCGGGCCGGCAAGGTCACCCCGCCGCTCGGCAGCGAACGCGAGCTGACGCCCTATCCGTACCTGCTGGTGATCGTCGACGAGCTGGCCGACCTGATGATGGTCGCCCCGCGCGACGTCGAGGACTCGGTGGTCCGCATCACCCAGCTCGCCCGCGCGGCCGGCATCCACCTGGTGCTGGCCACCCAGCGGCCCTCGGTGGACGTGGTCACCGGTCTGATCAAGGCCAACGTGCCGTCCCGGCTGGCCTTCGCGACGTCCTCGCTGGCCGACTCCCGGGTCATCCTGGACCAGCCCGGCGCCGAGAAGCTCATCGGCAAGGGCGACGCGCTCTTCCTGCCGATGGGCGCGAGCAAGCCGATCCGGATGCAGGGCGCGTTCGTCACCGAGGCGGAGATCGCCGCGGTCGTCCAGCACTGCAAGGACCAGCTGGCGGCCGTCTACCGGGACGACGTCACGGTCGGCGGCGGGCCGAGGAAGGAGATCGACGAGGAGATCGGCGACGACCTCGACCTGCTGATCCAGGCCGCCGAACTGGTGGTCTCCACCCAGTTCGGGTCGACCTCGATGCTCCAGCGAAAGCTGCGGGTCGGCTTCGCCAAGGCCGGCCGGCTGATGGACCTGATGGAGTCGCGCGGGATCGTCGGCCCGAGCGAGGGCTCCAAGGCCCGCGACGTCCTGGTCAAGCCGGACGAGCTGGACGGGGTCATCCTCACCATCCGGGGCTGACCGTACGACAGCCGCCCGGAGCGGGCGTCACCCGGCCCGCTTCACTCGTTCGGAGGAGGGTGGGCGCGGTGCGGGAACCGGACGGGTCCGCACCGCGTCACAGGCCGGAAGGCACCGTGACCACCCCGGCTGACCGGCGGTCAGCGGCCCGACGGGGCGGGTGCGCGCATTCGGGCCTGTTCCGCTTGAGAAACGATCCGCCCACGCCCCTAGACTGTTCTCCAGCAGGTGGCCATCCGCTCGAAAGGCGCGCCCAGTGACCATCGGCAAGTCCCCCGACCGCGAGAACCGCGAAGCCGCCGCCCGGCCGTCCGCCGACGTGCCCGGTGCCGCGGAGCAGTCGGCCGATGCCCCGAGCATCGGCCGCGTGCTGGCCACCGCCCGGATCGACGCCGGGCTCACGGCGGATCAGGTCAGTGCCGCCACCCGCGTGCGGGTACCGATCGTCCATGCCATCGAGGAGGACGACTTCGCCCGGTGCGGCGGGGACTTCTACGCCCGCGGCCACATCCGGGCGATCGCCAAGGCGGTCGGCATCGACGGCGACGGCCTGGTCGCCCGCTACGACGCCGCCCACGGCGGCGCCCCGGCGCTCAAGCGGCCCACCCAGCTGATCGACAGCGGGCCGATCAAGGTCACCGACCGCCGCCGCCCGAACTGGACGGCCGCCATGGTCGCCGCGATCGTCGCGGTGGTCGCCCTGATCGGCTTCAACCTGGTCAACGGCACCACCGGCGGGTCGACCACCGGCTCCGCCAGCGCCCCGCTGCCCTCCGGCTCCGGCACCGGCTCGGTCGCCCCCGCGCCCTCGCCGAGCGTCCAGCCGCCGGCCCCCGCACCCAGCGTCGCGGCGATCGCCGCCGCCCCGGCCGACAAGGTCACCGTGAAGCTGGTCGCCGAGCAGGCCACCAGCTGGGTCTCGGCGCTGGACGGCAACGGCAAGTCGCTCTTCCAGAACAACCTGGAGGAGGGCCAGGACCAGACCTTCACCGACGCCAAGAAGATCAAGCTGGTGATCGGCAACGCCGGGGCCGTGCACGTGTACGTCAACGGCAAGGACCTGGGCAAGGCGGGCAAGGACGGCCAGGTGGTGCATGTCACGTACACCCCCGGCGACCCGCAGGCGGGCTGACCACGGGCGGGTCCAGGCCCGTCGAAGATCCGGTAATCCGAGGCGCGCGGCCTCCGGGGCGAACGGCACCGGGGGCCGCGCGTTAATCTTGGCCCTATGCCTGAACGCCGTACTGTCGCCCTTGTCACGCTCGGATGCGCCCGCAACGAGGTGGACTCCGAGGAACTCGCCGGGCGACTGGAGGCCGACGGCTGGCAGCTGGTCGACGACGCCTCCGACGCCGACGTCGCCGTCGTCAACACCTGCGGCTTCGTCGAGGCCGCCAAGAAGGACTCGGTCGACGCCCTGCTGGAGGCCAACGACCTCAAGGGGCACGGCCGCACCCAGGCCGTCGTCGCGGTCGGCTGCATGGCCGAGCGGTACGGCAAGGAGCTCGCCGACGCGCTGCCCGAGGCGGACGGCGTGCTCGGTTTCGACGACTACGCCGACATCTCCGACCGCCTGCAGACCATCCTGTCCGGCGGCCACCACGCCCCGCACATCCCGCGCGACCGCCGCAAGCTGCTGCCGATCAGCCCGGCCGAGCGGCAGGCCGCCGCCGAGGAGGTCGCCCTCCCCGGCCACGGCGCCCCCGAGGACCTCCCCGAGGGCGTCGCCCCGGCCTCCGGCCCGCGCACCCTGCGCAAGCGGCTCGACGCCAGCCCGGTCGCCTCGGTCAAGCTCGCCTCCGGCTGCGACCGGCGATGTTCCTTCTGCGCCATCCCGGCCTTCCGCGGCTCCTTCATCTCCCGCCGCCCCTCCGACGTGCTGCACGAGGCGCAGTGGCTGGCCGGCGAGGGCGTCCGCGAGATCGTCCTGGTCAGCGAGAACAACACCTCGTACGGCAAGGACCTCGGGGACATCCGGCTGCTGGAGACCCTGCTCGGCGACATCTCCGCCATCGAGGGCGTCGAGCGGGTGCGGGTCTCCTACCTGCAGCCCGCCGAGATGCGGCCCGGCCTGATCGACGCGATGACCGGCACCGCCGACGTGGTGCCCTACTTCGACCTGTCCTTCCAGCACTCCGCGCCCGCGGTGCTGCGCCGGATGCGCCGCTTCGGCTCCACCGACCAGTTCCTGGAGCTGCTCGGGACGATCCGCTCCAAGGCCCCGCAGGCCGGCGCCCGCTCCAACTTCATCGTCGGCTTCCCCGGGGAGACCGAGGAGGACTTCGCCGAGCTGGAGCGCTTCGTCGCGAACGCCGGCCTGGACGCGATCGGCGTCTTCGGCTACTCCGACGAGGACGGCACCGAGGCCGCGACCTACGACGGCAAGCTTCCCGAGGACGTCGTCGCGGACCGGCTGGACCGGCTCACCCGGCTCGCCGAGGAGATGACCGCGCAGCGCGCCGAGCAGCGGATCGGCACCGAGGTCGAGGTGCTGATCGAGTCCGTCGAGGACGGCGAGGTCGAGGGCCGGGCCGGCCACCAGGCGCCCGAGACGGACGGCCTGACCACCCTCACCGGCGTCGAGCACCCCGAGGTCGGCCAGTTCTGGCGCGCCCGGGTGGTGGCCAGCGAGGGCGTCGACCTGGTCGCCGAGGCGCTCGAGCAGGTCCGCCTCCCCGGGGCTCCGGGGGCCGAGGCGCCGGGAGCCGGAGCATGACCAAGGGGCCCGGCGCCCCGGCCGCGGCCCACCCGGACCGACCGGAGGCCGCGGCGCCCCCGGCCCCGGGCATCTGGAACATCGCGAACATGCTCACCATGCTGCGGCTGCTGCTGGTGCCGGTCTTCGTGGCGCTGCTCTTCGCCGACGGCGGGCACAACCCCAAGTGGCGCGCGGTGGCCTGGGCCTCCTTCGCGATCGCGATGATCACCGACCTCTTCGACGGCGAACTGGCCCGCCGCAAGGGCCTGGTCACCGACTTCGGCAAGATCGCCGACCCGATCGCGGACAAGGCGATCATGGGCTCGGCGCTGATCGGCCTCTCGGTGCTCGGCGACCTCCCGTGGTGGGTCACCGTGGTCATCCTCGCCCGCGAGCTCGGCATCACCCTGATGCGGTTCTGGGTGATCCGCTACGGCGTGATCCCGGCCAGCCGGGGCGGCAAGCTGAAGACGCTCACCCAGGGCATCGCCGTCGGCATGTACGTCCTGGAGCTGACCGGCTGGCTGGCCACCGCCCGGGCCGTACTGATGGCGGTGGCGGTCCTGCTGACCGTGGGCACCGCACTGGACTACGTCAACCAGGCGCTGCGGCTGCGGCGCGAGGGACTGGCGGCGGAGCGCGAGGGACGATGACCGGGATGCCCCAGGGGGACGACGCCGAGCTGGCCGCACGGGCGCACGCCGCACTGCGCGAGGCCGGCGCCACGGTGGCCGTCGCAGAGTCGCTGACCGGCGGACTGCTCGCCGCCGCCCTCGTGGACGTCCCCGGGGCCTCCGCGACCTTCCGCGGCTCGGTCACCGCGTACGCCACCGAGCTGAAGGCCTCGGTGCTCGGGGTGGACGAGGGCCTGCTGGCCGTGCACGGGGCGGTCCACCCCGTGGTGGCGCGGCAGATGGCCGAGGGGGTGCGGCGGCTGCTCGGGGCCACCTACGGGCTCGCGACGACCGGGGTGGCCGGACCGGACCCGCAGGACGGGCAGCCGGTCGGTACCGTACACCTCGCGCTGGCCGGTCCGGGGGGAACTCTGGTCAGTTCGCCACGGTTGTCCGGGGAGCGTGCCACAATCCGTCGCAGGGCGGTCGCGTCCGCCCTGGAGCTGCTCGTCGGGCGGCTCCCGTCGGGTGCGCCGGAGCGCTGACGGCTCCGCCGCGCACCACCGGGGCACCGCGCGGGGCACGGCCGGATCGCCGCCGACCCGCACGCCGTACGGGATCTCCACCGAACCGAGATCTGCCGAACTGGCGCAACGGCATGCACAGCTGGAGGATCGTGTTACATCGATGGGCCTGGTTGGGCAGAAACCAGGTGGCGAAGGAATGGCGCGGCGGTGACGGGGTGCCGCCGGGCGGGTACGGCGGCGGGCCCGAAAGGCCGGGTGCGACACCGACGATGGGGAGGGGACAGCCTTGCAGCCCAGAGTGAACACGACCACGGTCCCCGCACGCGACGCGGGCAAGGCGGTACGGTGGGGGCGTGACATCTCGATCCGCAGTCCGAGGAGGGAGGCACCGATGATCCTGCTCCGTCGCCTACTGGGCGATGTACTGCGTCGGCAGCGCCAGCGCCAGGGCCGCACACTCCGCGAGGTGTCGGCAGCCGCCAGGGTTTCGCTCGGTTACCTCTCCGAGGTCGAGCGGGGTCAGAAGGAGGCCTCCTCGGAGCTGCTCTCCGCGATCTGCGACGCCCTCGACGTCCGCATGTCCGAGGTCATGCGCGAGGTCAGCGACGAGCTCTCGCTCGCCGAACTTGCGGCGATGGCCACCCTCTCCGAAGGTGATCTGCTGAGGCCGGTGCTCGAACCGGTTCAGCTGCCCGCCCCCGGCGCCGACCGGGCGAACCTCTCGCCCAAGGCCGCCGCCATGGACGTGGTCGCGGCCTGACCTGGCCTCGATCCGGGCGCCTGTGCCCGGGGCGAGCGAAGGAGGGCAGCTGTGCGGAGTGCTTCCGTGGTGTGCACCGGGGTCCGAATACGGCTCGGCCTGCTACTGGGGCACGCGGTGCCCCGGCGGCTCGGGCCGGCACTGTCGGCGGTCGCCGCCGTGGCGGCCTGCTGGCTGCTGACCGGCCGCGGAGTGCTGCCGGACGGTGCCGCGCCGGCGCTGCTGGCGGCCGGCGGCTGGGGACTGGGGCTGATCCCCGTCCACGCCGACCGACTGGCCACCGGGCCGGTCCGCCGGACGGGTGAGCCGGCCGCTCCGACGGAGCAGCCGTCCCCGAACGGGTGAGGTACGCCGACCGTGCGCGTGTGCGGTGACGCAGAAAACGATGTGAACGACGGCCGCGGGGCCAGACCCCGCGGCCGTCGTCGTCCCTCGGGGCCCGCGGCCCGGACCGCCCTCAGGGGCGCAGCCGCAGCCCGCGCGGGGTCGGGTGGAAGCCGGCCTGCTCCAGGGCGGCGCCGAGCGGCGAGCCGAGCGCGGGCTCGCCGTTGGCCCGCTCCACGGTGACGCCGCCCAGCGCGCCCCCGCGCACCGCGCCGGCCAGCGCCGAGGTGGCGAGGCCGAGCACGCCGTCGTCCTGCGTCCAGGCCAGCAGGGACTTGCCGCCGCGCTCGACGTACAGCACCAGCTCCCCGTCGACCAGGACCACCAGGGCACCCGCCTTGCGGCCCGGGCGGTGCGCCCTGCCGTCCGTGGCGCCCTCGGCGGTCGGCGGCTCGGGCCAGGCCAGTGCGGCGCCGTAGGCGTTCGCCGGGTCGGCGGCGGCCAGCACCAGCACCTGCGGCGGCTCGGCGGGGGTGCTGCCCGGCCACTCGGTGGCGCGCGAGCGCTCCAGCCGTCCGCTCACCGAGCGCAGCCGGTCGGCCGCGCCGTCCATGGCGAACTGGGCGCCGCCCAGGCCCTCCACGAAGTAGCCGCGACGGGTCCGGCCGCGCTCCTCCATGGCGGACAGCACCCGGTAGACGCCGGCGAAGCCGCCGGGCACCCGCTCGGCCGTCACCGTGCCGCGGGTGAGCAGGCCGTGCCGGTCCAGCAGGCACTGGGCCTCGGCGGTGGCCCGCACCGTCGGGTCGGCCACCGGGGCGGGCAGCAGGAACCAGCGGCCCGCCACCGTGGGCGGGCCCGAGCGCAGCGCGCCCCCGGGACGGCCCAGCCCCCGCCCGGCACCGCCGTAGCGGCCCCGCGGGGTGGCCCGGGGGGCCCGGTGGGCGGTGGCCCCGGCCGTCCGCCCGGAGCCGAGCAGGGCGCGCAGCGGGGCCAGGGTGTCGTTACTGACGTACCCGGCCCAGGCGAGGTCCCAGAGCGCCTCTACGACGGCGGGCAGCGGGGTGTCCGGCAGCTGCTCGGCCAGCCGGTCGGCCAACTGGCGGAAGAACAGGCCGTAGCCGCCCGCCAGGGCCTCCAGCAGGGCGGTGTGGACGGGGGTGACGGTGGGCGGGACGGGCTCGGGGCGCAGCAGGTGGGCGTTCTCGGCGAGGTGCAGGCTGATCCAGCCGTCCTTGCCGGGCAGCGCGCCCGCGCCCGACCAGCCGATCTCCCCGGCCGCCATCAGCTCGTCCAGCAGGCCGGGGGAGTAGTCGGTGAGCCGGGCCGGGAGGACCAGCTTCTCCAGCGCGGAGGCGGGCAGGGCGGCGCCCTGGAGCTGCTCGACGACCCGGATCAGGCCGTCCGGGCCGCGCAGCCGGTGGCCGGCCAGGTGCTGCCACTGCGGGAGGAAGGCGGCCAGGGCGCGCGGCGGCACCGGCTCGACCTCCTGGCGCAGGGCGGCCAGGGAGCGGCGGCGCAGCCGGCGCAGCACCTCGGCGTCGCACCACTCGACGGCGGCGGTGTGGCCCTCGACCGGCCGGAACTCGCCCTGGACCAGCCGGCCCGCGGCGGTGAGCCGGTGCAGGGTGCCGGTGACGACGGCGGTGCCGAGCCCGAAGCGTCCGGCGGCCTCGGCGGCGGTGAAGGGGCCGTGGGTGCGGGCGTGCCGGGCGAGCAGGTCGCCGAGCGGGTCCTTGACCGGTTCGGTGAACGCCTCGGGGACGCCGACCGGCAGCGGGGTGCCGAGGGCGTCGCGCAGCCGGCCGGCGTCCTCGATCGCGGCCCAGCGCTGCTCGCCGGCGATCCGGACCTGGATCACCCGGCGGGCGGCTTCGAGTTCGAGTACCCAGAGCGGTTCGGCGCCGCGGGCGGTGAGCTCGGCCTCGGAGAGCGGGCCGAGCAGGCGCAGCGCGTCGGCGACCCCCTCGGCGTCCTTGATCCGCCGGTCCGCGGTGAGCCGCTGCAGCTCGGCCTCCAGCTCGGCGAGCACGGCCGGGTCGAGCAGCTCGCGCAGCTCGGCCTGGCCGAGGAGCTCGGAGAGCAGCCGGGAGTCGAGGGAGAGCGCGGCGGCCCGGCGCTCGGCGAGCGGGGAGTCCCCCTCGTAGAGGAACTGGGCGACGTAGCCGAACAGCAGCGAGCGGGCGAACGGTGAGGGCTCGGGGGTGGTGACCTCCACCAGCCGGACCGCGCGGGATTCGAGGTCCCCCATCAGCTCGACCAGCCCGGGCACGTCGAAGACGTCCTGCAGGCACTCGCGGACGGCCTCCAGGACGATCGGGAAGGAGCCGTACTCGGCGGCGACCTCCAGCAGCTGCGCGGCGCGCCGGCGCTGCTGCCAGAGCGGGGTGCGCTTGCCGGGGCTGCGGCGGGGGAGCAGCAGGGCGCGGCCGGCGCACTCGCGGAAGCGCGAGGCGAACAGCGCGGAGCCGCCGACCTGGTCGGTGACCAGCTGCTCGATCTCGGCGGGGTCGAACAGAGTGGCGTCGGCGCCGACCGGGGCGTCGTCGGCGGCCGGGCGGTCGACCGGGGCGCGCAGGTCGAAGTCGAGGCCGAGCAGGTCGGCGTCCGGGAGGCGGAGCACGATGCCGTCGTCGGCGTGCATCACCTGCGGGTCGAGGCCGTGCTTCTCGCGCAGCCGGGCGGCCAGGGCGAGCGCCCAGGGGGCGTGCACCTGGGCGCCGAACGGGGAGTGGACGACGATCCGCCAGTCGCCGAGCTCGTCCCGGAAGCGCTCCACGACGATGGTGCGGTCGTCCGGGAGGTGGCCGCAGGCGGTGCGCTGCTCGGCGAGGTAGTCGAGCAGGTTGTCGGCGGCCCAGGTGTCGAGGCCGGCCTGCCGGAGCCGCTCGCGGGCGGCCTCCGGGGCCAGGCCGCCGATCTCGCGGACGAAGGCGCCGAGGGCGCGGCCGAGCTCCAGCGGGCGGCCGAGGGCGTCGCCCTTCCAGAACGGGAGCCGGCCGGGGACGCCGGGGGCGGGGGTGACCAGCACCCGGTCGTGGGTGATGTCCTCGATCCGCCAGGAGGTGGTGCCGAGGGTGAAGACGTCCCCCACCCGGGACTCGTAGACCATCTCCTCGTCGAGCTCGCCGACCCGTCCGCCGCCCTTCTTGGCGTCGGAGCCGGCGATGAACACCCCGAACAGGCCGCGGTCGGGGATGGTGCCGCCGGAGGTGACGGCCAGGCGCTGGGCGCCGGGGCGGCCGGTCACGGTGCCGGCCACGCGGTCCCAGACCAGGCGGGGGCGCAGTTCGGCGAAGGCGTCGGACGGGTAGCGGCCGGCCAGCATGTCGAGCACGGCCTCGAACGCGGACTGCGGCAGGGTGGCGAACGGCGCGGCCCGGCGGACCAGGTCGAGCAGCTCGTCGACCTGCCAGGTGTCCAGGGCGGTGATCGCCACCAGCTGCTGGGCGAGCACGTCCAGCGGGTTGCGCGGGATCCGCAGCGCCTCGATCCGACCGGCGCGCATCCGCTCGGTGACCACCGCGGACTGCACGAGGTCGCCCCGGTACTTGGGGAAGACCACGCCGGTGGAGACCGCGCCGACCTGGTGGCCGGCCCGGCCGACGCGCTGCAGCCCGGAGGCCACCGAGGGCGGCGACTCCACCTGGACGACCAGCTCGACCGCGCCCATGTCGATGCCCAGCTCCAGGCTGGAGGTGGCGACCACGGCGGGCAGCCGGCCGGCCTTGAGCTCCTCCTCGACGAGGGCGCGCTGCTCCTTGGAGACGGAGCCGTGGTGGGCCCGGGCGAGGACCGGCGGGGCGCCCTTGGCGGCGCCGGAGCCGCCCATCAGCGCGGCGGGGCCGTGGGCCTCGGGGAGGGCGGCGCCGGTGGCGCGTTCGAGGGCGATCTCGTTCAGCCGGTTGCAGAGGCGCTCGGCCAGCCGGCGGGAGTTGGCGAAGACGATGGTCGAGCGGTGCGCCTGGACGAGGTCGACGATCCGCTCCTCGACGTGCGGCCAGACCGAGTTCTGCCGGGGGTCGGGGGCGGGGCCGGTGCCGTCGTCGGAGGGGCCGGGGGCGGCGGGCAGGTCGTCGAGGTCGGCGACCGGGACGACCACCGACAGGTCGAACTCCTTGGCAGCCGGCGGCTGGACGACGGCGGCGCCGCGGTGCGGGCTGAGGAAGCGGGCGACCTCCTCGACCGGGCGGACGGTGGCGGAGAGCCCGATCCGGCGGGCGGGGCGCTCCAGCAGTTCGTCCAGCCGCTCCAGGGAGAGCGCGAGATGGGCGCCGCGCTTGGTGCCGGCGACGGCGTGCACCTCGTCCAGGATCACCGTGTCGATGCCGCGCAGGGCCTCCCGGGCGGCGGAGGTGAGCAGCAGGAAGAGCGACTCGGGGGTGGTGATCAGGATGTCCGGCGGGTGGGTGGTGAAGCGGCGGCGGTCGGCGGCGGGGGTGTCGCCGGAGCGGATGCCGACCTGGACCTCCGGCTCGGGCAGGCCGAGTCGGACGGCGGCCTGGCGCAGCCCGGCCAGCGGGGCGCGCAGGTTGCGCTCGACGTCGACCGCGAGGGCCTTGAGCGGCGAGATGTAGAGGACCCGGCAGCGGCGGGCCGGCTCGGCGGGCGGTGGGGTGCTGCTGAGGCGGTCCAGTGCGGAGAGGAAGGCGGCCAGGGTCTTGCCGGAGCCGGTGGGCGCGACCACCAGGACGTCCGTCTCGCGCCGGATGGCCCGCCAGGCCTCGGTCTGGGCGGCGGTGGGCGCGGTGAAGGCACCCGTGAACCAGGCCCTGGTGGCGGGGGCGAAGCCGTCCAGGGGGTCGGCGGGCTGCTGGCTCGGGGTGCGCGGTGCCATGCCCCCATGGTGCCGGGTGGCACTGACAACGGGCGGGCGTTCGGGGGCGGGGTTCGGTGCCCGGGTCCGGGGCGGGCGCGGCAGGGTGCGGTTCGGGGCGGTCAAGTCGTGCGGGGGCGGGGCAGGGTCGCCACCGGCGAAGTGGGCGAAAATGGGCAGAACGGATAATCGACTCATATGGTGATGTTTCAGGCCGTGATCCCCCCGTGATCAACGGGACCGACGAGCGGAGGCCGTGCGATGGCACCGGAACAGCTGCCCGGCAGCGGTCCCCGGGTCGGCGGGTACCGCGCGGGCGCCGGCGGGCACCGGGCCGTCCAGGTGCTCCTCGCGATGCTGCTGACCGCGCTCGTCCTCGGCGGCGCCGTCCCGTACGTCGCCGGACCCGGCCGCGACTACCTCAGCTACCTGGTGCTCGCCGAGGAGGAGAACGCCGCCGGCGCCGCCCGGGCCGCCGCCGAGGCCCGCTCCGCCGGCGGACACGTCGTCCAGGAGTACCCGCAGATCGGCGCCGTCCTCGCGTACGCCACCGGCGCCTTCGCCGAGCAGGTCCGCAGCCGGCCCGGGATGGCCGCCGTCGGAGCCACCCGGACCGCGCCGGTGCCCACCCCGCCCCGCCCGCTGGACGGCGTCGGCTCCTTCGGCGACGCCGCCCGCGCGGGCACCGACGGCGCCGACGACACCACCCCCACCGTCCCCGACCCGGGCGAGCGGGACGGCTGGAACACCGCCGCCGTCGGTGCGGCCGGGCCCCCGACCGGCGACGCCTCCGCCCTGCTGCGCACCCCCGGTGCCGAGGCCGGCACGCCCTCCTCCGAGGAACTGCGCCGGGTGCTGGTCGCGGTGCTCGACTCCGGGGTCGACGACACCCACCCCGATCTGCGCGCCGCCGTAGACCCGGGGAACTCGGCCTCCTGCGCCGACGGCCGGCCGGACGCCCGGGACGGCGCCTGGCGGCCCGACGAGGGGGTCGGCGAGAGCGGCCACGGCACCCACGTGGCCGGTATCGTCGGGGCCGCCCGGGACGGGCACGGGGTCAGCGGGGTCGCCCCGGGCGTGCGGATCGCCGCGGTCCGGCTGCTGGGGCCGCTCGGCCAGTACTACCCGGAGAACATCGTCTGCGGCATGCTCTGGTCCGCCGACCACGGCGCCAAGGCGATCAACAACAGCTACTTCGCCGACCCGTGGAAGTACAACTGCCCGGACGACCCCGACCAGGCCGCGGTGACCGCGGCCGTCGCCCGGGCCGCCGCCTACGCGCAGCGGCAGGGCGCGGTGGTGGTCGCCTCGGCCGGTAACGACGGCCAGGACCTCACCGCCGACCGCGCCGACGACCGCAGCCCCAACGACCGCACCTCCGGCCCCGCCGAGAGCCGCTACCTGGGCACCGAGTGCATCCGGCTGCCCGGCGAGCTGCCCGGCGTCGTCACGGTCACCGCGGTGGACCGCGACGGCGGCCCGTCCGCCTACTCCAACTACGGGCGCGGCAAGGTCTCGCTGGCGGCCCCCGGCGGCGACCCGGACGGCGGCACCCAGGGCGCGATCGTCTCCGACTGGCCCGGCGGCCAGTACGCCGCGCTGGCCGGCACCTCGATGTCCGCCGCGCACGTCACCGGCGCCGTCGCGGTGGCCGCCGCCCTGCACCCCGACTACGGCGCCGACCGGCTGGCCGCCCTGCTCGCCGACACCGCGGCGGCGGCCTGCCCGCCGGGACCGGTGGGCTGCGGCGGACGGGAGTACTTCGGGGCGGGCGCGCTCGTCCTGCCGCGCCAGTAGGTCCTGTCCGGCCGATCCTGCCGCCCGGGCGGGGCGGGTCCGGCGGAAATCCGGGTGCCGGGCGGGCGGCCGGTCGGCGAGGATCGGGGGATGACGGTATTCCTGACCACCGAGCGCCTGGTGCTCCGCCGCTTCACCACCGCCGACACCGAACGCCTGGTGGAGCTGGACGCCGACCCCGAGGTGATGCGCCACCTCAGCGGCGGGCGGGCCACCCCGCGGGAGGTGGTGGAGCGGGAGATCCTGCCGCTGTACGCCGAGTACTACGAGCGGTACGGGGAGACGCTCGGCTGGTGGGCCGCCGAGGAGCGGTCCGGCGGGGAGTTCCTCGGCTGGTTCGAGTTCCGGCCGCCGGACCACGCGGAGCCCGGCGAGGTCGAGCTCGGCTACCGGCTGCGGCGGGCCGCCTGGGGCCGGGGGCTGGCCACCGAGGGCGCCCGCGCGCTGATCGGGCGCGGCTTCACCGAGCTCGGCGTCGAGCGGGTCGTCGCGTACACCATGGCGGTGAACGCGGGCTCCCGGCGGGTGATGGAGAAGGCCGGGCTCGGCTACGTCCGTACCTTCCACGAGGAGTGGCCGGAGCCCCTTCCCGGCAGCGAGCACGGCGAGGTCGAATACGCGCTGACGGTGCAGGACTGGGCCCGGCGCGCCCGTTGAGCGGTCGGCGATACTGGGGGGCATGAGGCTCACGGAGTTCTGGCGGCGGATGTACGAGCACTTCGGTGCGGCCTACGCGGAGTCCTTCGCGTCCGACCACGTGATGAGCGGACTCGGCGGGCGGACGGTCCGTCAGGCCCTCGACGCAGGCTGGGAGGCGAAGGACGTCTGGCGGGTCGTCTGCGACACCCAGGGCGTCTCGTCCCTGCTGCGCTGACCCCCGCGCGTCCGCCCGCACACCCGCCCGCGCCGCCCCTCGCGCGCCCGTCCCGGCGCCGCAGCCTGCGGATCGTCGCGGCCCGCCACCCCGCGCGGCGGGCCGCTGCGGCGCATGGGTGAAACTGTTCGGGTGGCAAGCAGCGCAGAACCCCAGAATCCGGACAGGTCGCCGCAGGCCGGCGACAAGGCCGCGGGCCCGCCGCCCGCCCCGCCCGCGAACGGGTCGTGGGCCGCCGGGATGCCGCGCTGGCTGCCCCGGGCGATGGTGATGGCCCTGATGCTGGTCGGGCTGTTCAAGCTCGCCGACTGGGCCTTCCACCAGCTGATCGACCTGCTGGTGATCCTGCTGGTCTCGTTCTTCCTCTCACTGGCGCTGGAGCCGGCCGTCGACCGGATGGCGGCCCGGGGCGTACGCCGCGGGGTCGGCACCTTCCTGGTCTTCGTCGCCGTCGTGGTCGCGGTCGGCGGCTTCCTGACCGCGCTCGGCACCCTGCTGGTCGACCAGGTCGCCAAGATCGCCGGCGATCTGCCGAACCTGCTGCAGAGCCTGATCGCCTGGTTCAACGAGACGTTCCACCAGAACCTCTCGCTGGACGAGCTGCAGCAGCGGCTGCTCAAGGACTCCGGCAACATCGAGACGTACGTGCAGCAGGCCGCCGACAACGTCTGGGGCGTCTCCAGCACGGTGATCGGCGGGCTGTTCAAGGTGTTCACGGTCGGCCTGTTCACCTTCTACTTCACCGCCGACGGGCCCCGGGTGCGCCGGACGGTCTGCTCGATGCTGCCGCCCGCCAAGCAGGGCGAGGTGCTGCGGGCCTGGGAGATCGCGCTGGCCAAGACCGGCGGCTACCTCTACTCGCGGGCGCTGCTCGCGGTGGTCTCGTCGCTGGCGCACTGGATCATGTTCGCGGTGATCGACCTGCCGTACGCGGCGGCGCTGGCGGTCTGGGTCGGCGTGATGTCGCAGTTCGTGCCGACCATCGGCACCTACCTCGCCGGGGCGCTGCCGGTGCTGGTCGCGCTGACCGTGGAGCCGGTGGACGCGCTCTGGGTGCTCGCCTTCGTGGTCGTCTACCAGCAGATCGAGAACTACCTGCTGCACCCGAGGATCACCGCCAGGACGGTGGACGTGCACCCGGCGGTGGCCTTCGGCTCGGTGATCGCGGGAGCCGCGCTGCTCGGCGCCGTCGGCGCACTGATCGCCATCCCCGCGGCGGCCACCCTGCAGGGCTTCGTCGGCACCTACGTGCGCCGCTACGAGGTGGCCACCGACCCCCGGATCGACCGCGGGGCGGAGCGCAGGCGCCGCCGCGAGCGCCGTCGGGAGACCGCGCGCCGGTTGCGCCGGATCGTGCGCAGCGGGGGCGAGGCTCCCGGGAAGAAGGACGAAGGCGCAGGTCGGGACGGGGAGGACAAGGGCGGGAAGCAGTGATTCGAACATCCGTCGAACGATCTTCGCTTGAATCGAACAGATGTTCTTTGTACTCTCCGGCGAGGAGTTTTCCACAGGCTGAGCCCGGCTCGGGCCCGATTGTCGGTGGGACGCGCTAGCGTCGAGAACGATGAAGCGCACAGCACAGAACCCGAGGGTGGAAGCCATGGCAGGTACGGACCGCGAGAAGGCCCTAGAGACCGCACTCGCCCAGATCGAGCGGCAGTTCGGCAAGGGCTCGGTGATGCGCCTGGGCGAGAAGGCCAACGAGCCGATCGACGTGATCTCGACCGGATCCACCGCGCTGGACGTCGCCCTCGGCGTCGGCGGCATCCCGCGCGGCCGGGTCGTCGAGATCTACGGCCCCGAGTCCTCCGGCAAGACCACGCTGACCCTGCACCTGGCGGCCAACGCCCAGCGGGCCGGCGGCACGGTCGCGTTCGTGGACGCGGAGCACGCGCTCGACCCCGAGTACGCCAAGAAGCTCGGCGTCGACACCGACGCCCTGCTGGTCAGCCAGCCGGACACCGGTGAGCAGGCCCTGGAGATCACCGACATGCTGATCCGCTCCGGCGCGATCGACCTGGTGATCATCGACTCCGTGGCGGCGCTCGTGCCGCGGGCGGAGATCGAGGGCGAGATGGGCGACTCGCACGTCGGTCTGCAGGCCCGCCTGATGAGCCAGGCGCTGCGCAAGATCGCCGGTGCGCTGAACCAGTCGAACACCACCGCGGTGTTCATCAACCAGCTCCGCGAGAAGATCGGCGTCATGTTCGGCTCGCCGGAGACCACGACCGGTGGCCGGGCGCTCAAGTTCTACGCCTCCGTCCGCCTCGACATCCGCCGGATCGAGACCCTGAAGGACGGCACCGAGGCGGTCGGCAACCGCACCCGCGTCAAGGTCGTCAAGAACAAGGTCGCCGCGCCGTTCAAGCAGGCCGAGTTCGACATCCTCTACGGCGTCGGCATCAGCCGCGAGGGCGGCCTCATCGACATGGGCGTGGAGCACGGCTTCATCCGCAAGTCGGGCGCCTGGTACACCTACGAGGGCGACCAGCTGGGCCAGGGCAAGGAGAACGCCCGCAACTTCCTGCGCGACAACCCGCAGCTGGCGGACGAGATCGAGCGGAAGATCAAGGGCAAGCTCGGTATCGGCCCCAAGCAGGACGAGCCCGCCGAGGGTGAGGCGCCGGACGCCGACGGTGCCGCCAAGCCGATCGCCGCGACCGCCGCCAAGACGGCCGCGGCGAAGAAGACGGCGGCAGCCGCCAAGGCCTGAGCCGTTGACGCAGCACCACAGCAAGGGGCCGACCGGCGCCACCGGGCCGGACGACGACCACGGGCCGCCGGACTGGTTCGCCGCCGTCGCCGCGCCCGGGTGGGAGCCGGTGCAGGAGCCGGCCCCGCCGCCGGAGCCGATGGAGAACTGGCTCCCCCCGGAGCCGGAGGGCCGCCGGGGGGCGGCCGACTCCCGGGCCTCGGCCGCCGTGCCCATCGGGAGCGTCGCCGCTGCCGGTGCTCCCGCACGGCCGAAGCGGACGGACCGTACCGTCCGGACCGCGGGGAAGACGGGCACCGGGCGGGCGGCCGACGACCCTGGCGGGCCGGTGGCAGGGCCGCCGGCCCTCGGGCTGGTCCCGGCCTCCGAGCTGCCCACCGGCCGCCGCCGGCGCCGGACGGCCGTGCAGGAGGAGGCCGCGCCGACCGGGGCGCCGCGGACCGACGACGACTCGTGTGCCGGGGCCCCGTACGGCGGAGGCCGGTCCGCTGCGGTCCCGTACGACGAGGACGGGCCCGGCGGTGAGCCGTACCGTGAGGACGGCGCCCCCGCGGCGGGCCGCTCCCGGCGCGGTCGGCGCACGGCCACCGGCGGCAACCGCAGTACCCGGGGCACCCGCGGCGCGCGGGCCTCGGCCGCGACCCCGGACGACGGGCCGGACGACCACGGGCCGTACGCGGACGGGCCGGACGGCCCCGGCCGCTACGACACCGACCCCGGTGCAACCGGCCCGCACGACGACGGGTCGAGGCGCGACCGCACCGCCGGGCGCGGCGGGTCCGCGCGCGGCCGGGCCAAGGCCGAGGAGACGGCCGACCCCGAGACCCGGGCCCGCGACATCTGCCTGCGCCTGCTCACCGGCGCGGCCAAGACCCGCAAACAGCTCGCCGACGCACTGCGCAAGCGCGAGATCCCGGACGAGGTCGCCGCGCAGGTGCTCGACCGGCTGGAGGAGGTCGGGCTGATCGACGACGCCGCCTTCGCGCTGGCCTGGGTGGAGTCCCGGCACAGTGTCCGCGGGCTCTCCCGGCGGGCCCTGGCCCAGGAGCTGCGCACCCGCGGAGTGACCGGAGAGGCGGTCGAGCGGGCGGTGGCCCAGGTCGACCAGGACGACGAGACCGAGGCGGCCCGGGCCCTGGTGGAACGCAAGCTGCGGTCGACCGGCGGGCTGGACCGGCAGGTCCGCACGCGCCGGCTGGTCGGCGTGCTCGCCCGCCGCGGCTATCCGGAGGGCCTGGCCTTCCGGGTGGTCCGGGAGGTACTGGACGCCGAGGACGACGGGGGCGGCTCCGGCGCGGACGGGTACGCAGAGCCCTGGAACGACGGGGAGTGACCCGGGCTCCGGCCCGCCCAGGGGCCGGACGGCCGGGAGCCGGTGGCGCCGGTACAGGAGAGCCGGGTCACCGGGGCGGCGCGGCGGAGGAGTCGACGGTCGCCCCGGGGACGACCGCGCCCGCACCGGCACTCGACTGCGCGCCGGCATTCGACTGCGCACCGGTGCCCGACTGCGCGGCGCCGGCCCGGTGGTCGTCACCGTTGCCGTCCGGGGCCGACTCCAGCGGGGCAGGCCCGCCGCGGGCCCGGTCGGCGAGCGCCTGGAGGTCCTCGACCGCGGCGCCGTGGGTGACGCCGACCAGGTGGCCGTCGGGGCGGATGAGCAGCACGGTGTGCGGACCGGCGCCCGGGTAGTCCTCGGTGACCAGCACCTCGGCGGGCACCGGCAGCGCCGCGGCGACCTCCGCGAGCCGGGGCATCAGCCCGGCGCCCAGCCAGTGCTCGGCGGACCAGACGGCGGTGCCGGGCGCGACCAGCAGCAGCAGGAAGTCGGCGCCGAGCCGGGCGTGCAGGCTGTCCGGGGTGCCCTCGGTGGACAGCACCGGCAGGTCGGGGACGAGCACGCCGGGCGCGGTGGCGGGCAGCAGTTCGCTGAGCGAGGTGGTGCTGCGCCCGCCCCGCTGGACCGGGACGCGCCCGGGGACGCCGGAGGGCGCGGCCGGGTACGCGGGGGCGCCGCCGAAGCGCCCGGTGCCGAGCTGGCCGTCGGCGAGCAGCGGGGCGTGCTTGCGGAAGGAGCCGGTGAACAGCGAGCGCCGGGTGGCCTGCCAGCCGCGCAGCGGCCGCAGCAGCGGCATGGCCTGGTCGACGGCGCGCAGCCGGGCGCCGACGGCGCCGCGCCGTTCGGCCTCGTAGCCGTCGAGCAGAGAGCCGCCGGGCTGCGGCCCGCCGGAGTGCAGGTGCCAGGCGAGGGCGAGGCGCCAGGCGAGGTTGTCGGCGTCGCGCAGCCCGTCGGCGAGGTTCTGCATGCCGAGGGCGCCGTGCAGGTGGGCGGCGTCGCCGGCGAGGAAGCAGCGGCCGACCCGGAAGCGGGCGGCGAGCCGCTGCTGGGCGGTGTGGTCGGCGGCGGCGAGCAGCTCGTAGCGCGGGAGTTCGCCGCACCAGCCGGTGAGCGCGGAGGTGACACGGGTCAGCAGGGTGTCGCCGGTGACGACGCCGGGCCAGGTGGCGTGCGGGTCGACGGGCTCGGTGGGGGCGGGTCGGCCGGGGGGCAGCCGCCAGTCGAGCCGCCAGACGCCGTCGGGCAGTGGGCGGGCGGAGGCCTCGCGGTCGCCGCGCCACGGGGGTTCGCGGTGCAGCCGGGCCCCGGTGAACGGCAGGTCGACGCGGACGGTGGCGATGGCGTTGCGGTCGACGGCGGGCCGGCCGGGGAAGCGGACCTTCAGCAGTTTGCGGACGGCCGAGCGGGCGCCGTCGCAGCCGACCAGATGGCTGCCGCGCCACCAGGTGCCGGTGCCGTCCTGCGGGTTGTGGGTGCGGACGCTGACGCCGTCGCGGTCCTGTTCGAGCTCGGTGACCCGGTTGAGCGGGACGAGCCGGACCAGCGGGGTGGCGGTGAGGGCGTCGCGCAGCCCGCGCTGCAGGCGGTGCTGCGGCAGGTGGAGGACGGTCTCGTCGGTGAGGTCGTAGCGCACCACCTCCTGGCGGCGGCGCCAGATGGCGAAGGCGTCCCAGCGGGCGGCGTCGGAGACGGCGCGGGTGTAGCCGATCCGGGTGAGGAAGGAGGCGGTGTCGCCGCCGAGGACGACGCTGCGCGGGCCCTCGGGGCAGAGCCCGGAGCCCTCGTCGAGGACGACGGTCGGCACCTCGTGCCGGGCGAGGGCGAGGGCCAGGGCCAGACCGACCGGTCCGGCCCCGACCACGATCACCGGGTCCACGTCGGGACCCTGCGCGGAGCTCCGGCGGGGCCGGAGGACGGGACCGTGCCGAGGGCAGGGGCCGACGACGAGGGGGCGTCATATGCCGCGAGGATGGTCCCGGGTGGTGTCACGAACAGCAATGCAACAGTTCGCCTGCGTGTCCGTCAAGCAGCAGCCGATGTGCGCCGGATCGCGCCGCGTCGGCCGCGCGCTTCGATCCACTGGGCGAGGCCGGTGAGGAGGAGGCACAGCACGATGTAGATCGGGGTGATCACCAGGACCACCGGGATGTACGGGAAGCCCTCGGCGGTGGGCGACTGCATGGCGATGGCCTTGCCGATGAAGAGCAGCTCGGTGTAGGTGATGACGTAGCCGAGCGAGGTGTCCTTCAGGGTGACGACCAGTTGGCCGATGATCGCCGGCAGCATCGAGCGGACGGCCTGCGGCACCAGCACGGTCAGCATGACCTGGCTCTTGCGCAGCCCCAGCGCGTACGCGGCCTCGCCCTGTCCGCGCGGCACGGCGTTGATGCCGGTGCGGATGATCTCGGCCTGCACCGAGCCGTTGTAGAGGGTGAGCCCGAGAACCAGCGCCCACATCGGCTCCTTCGCGAAGAACGCGTAGTAGAGCGCGACGATCAGGATCAGCAGCGGCATCGCGCGGAAGAACTGCACGATCGCGGTGGCCGCCCAGCGTACCGGCGTGTGGTCGGAGAGCCGGCCGGTGGCGAGCAGCGCGCCGAGCAGCAGCGAGAACACCGCGGCCAGGCCGAACGCCTCCAGGGTGTCCAGCAGCCCGTCGACGATGCGCTGCTGGACGTTGGCGTACTCGAAGGGCTCCCACAGCTCGGCGGCGAACTGGTTGTTCGCGTCCAGCGAGTGGTAGGCGTACCAGAGCAGCCCGACGATGCCGAGCACGGACAGCACGCCGAAGATCCGGTAGCGGAGCCGGGCGCGCGGGCCGGGGGCGTCGTACAGGACGCTGGCCGGGCCTGCGGAGCGGGTGAAGAGGCTGCTCATCGGGCCACCGCCAGTCGGTTCTCCAGGGTGCGGAACAGCAGGTTGACGGAGAAGCTGATCGCCAGGTAGGCGAGGGCCACCCAGAAGAAGATCGCGAAGATCGAGTAGCCGAGCTCCGACAGGGTCTGCTGTACGTGGAACAGCTCGCTGACGCTGAAGGCGCCGGCGATCGCCGAGTTCCTCGGCAGCGCGATGAACACGCTGCTGAGCGGCGGCAGGACGGTGCGCCCGGCCTGCGGCAGCACCACCAGGGTGAGCGTCTGACCGAAGGTCATGCCCAGACTGCGGGCGGCCTCGGCCTGGCCCAGCGGCACCGTGTTGATGCCGGCGCGCAGCACCTCGCAGACGAAGCTCGCGGTGTAGAAGCCGAGCGCCAGCGTGGCGAAGGTGAAGTGGCTGAAGTGCACGTCCAGTCGGGGGAGCCCGAACTCGACGGCGAAGAACAGCAGGGTGAGCGGCGTGTTCCGGAAGATCGTCACCCAGGCGGTGCCGAAGGCCCGCAGGGCGGGGATCGGCGAGACCCGGAAGGCCGCCAGCAGGGTGCCCAGCAGCAGGGCGAGCAGGGCGCTCGCGGCGCTCAGCCCGATCGTCTGCAGGAAACCGTCCCAAAACAGCTCGAAGTTGCCGTTCTCGAACAGTATGCCCATCCGGCGGCCCTCCTCTCGGTCCAGTGGCGCTAGGCCGGGATCAGTAACGGGCCAGCGCCGGGATCTCCGGGGCGGGCGACCCGGACAGGCCGAGCGTGGCGTCGTACGCCTTCTTCCAGTCGCCGTTGTCCTGGTGCGCCTTGATGGCGTCGTTGATGGCGTCGCGCAGCACCTTGTCGTCCTTGTTCAGGCCGACGCCGTAGTTCTCCTTGGTGAACGGCTTGCCGACCACCTTGAGCTTGCCGGGGAACTTCGAGGCGTAGCCCTTGAGGATCGCGTCGTCGGTGGTCACCGCGTCGACCTCGCCGCTCAGCAGCTTGTCCACGCAGGCCGAGTAGGCGTCGAACTGGGTGATCTGCGCACCGTACTGCTGGATGTTCTTGATCGACGTGGAGCCGGTCGCGGTGCAGACCTTCTTGTCCTTGACGTTCTCCGGACCGGTGATGTCCTTGTTGTCGGACTTCACCAGCAGGTCCTGGCCGGCGATGTAGTACGGGCCCGCGAAGGAGACCGACTTCTTGCGCTCGTCGTTGATGCTGTAGGTGCCGACGTAGTAGTCGATCTGGCCCTTGGAGATCGCGGGCTCGCGCTGCGAGGAGACCAGGGTCTGGAACTTGATCTGCTCGGGGGTGAAGCCGAGGTCCGCGGCGATCATCTTGGCGATCTCGATGTCGAAACCGCTGCGGGTGCCGTTGGTGAGGTCCTCGAAGCCCAGGAACGGCTGGTCGGACTTGGCGCCGATGAGCAGCGAGCCGCGCTTCTTGGCCTCGGCCCAGACCGGCGAGCCCTCCAGCTTGGCGTCGGCCTTCACGGTGTACTTCGGCAGCGCGGGCGCGGCGCTGCCGCCGACACCGGTGGCCGAGTCGCCGGGCGAGCCCTCCTTGCCGCAGGCGGCGGTGGCGGTGAGCGCGACGGCACAGAGCGCGACGGCGAGAGTGCGACGAGTCCTCATGAGGGTGTACTCCTGGGGCTGGGCCACGGGTCAACCGGGCGCTGGCAACGGGACGTTCCGTAGGGGAGGGCTGGAGAGCCGGCGTAGTGGGGTGCGCGCCGGCTCTCCGGGTCGGCCGGTGGGGGAGGCCCTCCGGGTCAGTGGTGCAGGATCTTCGAGAGGAAGTCCTTGGCGCGGTCGCTGCGCGGGGCGGTGAAGAAGGCCTCGGGGGTGTTCTGCTCGACGATCCGGCCGTCGGCCATGAAGAGCACGCGGTTGGCGGCGGAGCGGGCGAAGCCCATCTCGTGGGTGACGACGACCATCGTCATGCCGTCGGCGGCGAGCTGGCGCATCACCTCCAGCACCTCGTTGATCATCTCCGGGTCGAGCGCCGAGGTGGGCTCGTCGAAGAGCATCACCTTGGGGTTCATGGCCAGCGCCCGGGCGATCGCCACGCGCTGCTGCTGGCCGCCGGAGAGCTGCGCGGGGAACTTCTCCGCCTGCGCGCCGACGCCGACCCGGTCCAGCAGCTCCTTCGCGGTCCGTACGGCCTGCTCGCGGGCGATCTTCTTGACCTTGACCTGGCCGAGGACGACGTTCTCCAGCACGGTCTTGTGCGCGAAGAGGTTGAAGCTCTGGAACACCATGCCGACCTCGGCGCGGAGCTTCGCCAGCTCCTTGCCCTCGGCGGGCAGCGGCCTGCCGTCGATGGTGATCGTCCCGGAGTCGATCGTCTCCAGCCGGTTGATCGTGCGGCACAGGGTGGACTTGCCGGAGCCGGAGGGGCCGATCAGGACCACCACCTCGCCCTGCGCGATCTCCAGGTCGATGTCCTGGAGCACGTGCAGCGCTCCGAAGTGCTTGTTCACCCCGTTCAGCACCACCAGCGGGGTCGGCGTGGCGCTTGAGTCCTTGGTGAGGCTCTCGGTCATCGCGCCTGGCTCCCTCGGGTCGGCCCGAGGGGGTACGAACTCCCTTGGGCAGCAGTGCTGGTGAATACCGGGGGCTGAGAGCCGGCGGAGCCCGCAGCCCCCGGTGGGGTGTGACGATAGAAGTGGTGACGCCGCCACGTCAGCCGATCTGAGCGGAACTTGAGCATCACAAAACGGCCACACACGGCCGAGCCTGGCGCCGACGCGCGCACTGGCCCATACTGCGCAGGACCGGGACCCGCCCGGTCGGCCGCCCCCGAGCGCGCCGCAGCCGCCACCCCGGCACGGACCCGCCGGGGCCCGCGAAGGGCCGGCCGACGTCACCGGGCACCATGCCGGGAAGACTTTCGGGGACCATCGAACGAGGAACCATCCGGGAAGGAGGAGACGATGCGACTGCTGCTCGTCGAGGACGACGAACGCGTGGCCGCGGCCCTGGTCGCGGTGCTGGGCCGGCACGGCTTCCAGGTCCGGCACGCCCGCAGCGGCCACGAGGCGCTCGACGCCCTGGTGCCGGACGGCAACGAGCCGTACCGGGTGGTGCTGCTCGACCTCGGCCTGCCGGACCGCGACGGCTTCGAGGTGTGCAGCCGGATCCGGGCCGGCAGCGGCGTACCCGTGATCATGGTGACCGCGCGCGCCGACGTCCGCTCCCGCATCCACGGCCTCAACCTGGGCGCCGACGACTACGTCACCAAGCCGTACGACATGGGCGAGCTGCTCGCCCGCATCCACGCCGTCGCCCGGCGCGGCACCGCAGCCGCGGTGGCCGCCGCCGGAGCCGTCGCCGCCGCCGCACCCGCCCCCGACGCCGTCCCCCAGCCCCGCAGCGGCGCCCTGGAGTCCCGCGGCATCCGGATCGACCGCGAACGGCGCCGGGTCAGCGTGGAGGGCCGGGACGTACCGCTCACCCGCAAGGAGTTCGACCTGCTGGCGCTGCTCGCCCAGAGCCCCGGCGTCGTCTACCGCCGCGAGCAGATCTTCAGCGAGGTCTGGCGCAGCGGCTGGGAGGGCAACGGCCGCACCCTGGAGGTGCACATCGGCTCGCTGCGCACCAAGCTCGCGCTGCCCGGCCTGGTCGAGGCCGTCCGCGGGGTCGGCTACCGGCTGATCCCCGACTCCCCGGCCGACGCCCCCGCCGCGGCCCGGCCGGCCGACGAGCCCGCCGCGGCCCGGCCGGCCGACGCCCCCGCCACCGACCGGCCGGCCGACGAGCCCGCCACCGGCCGGCCGGCAGACGCCCCCGCTGCCCCGTCCGCCGGCGCGTCGCAGACCAGCGCGGAGCACTGACCGCACGTGCGCACCCGCCTGCTCGGCATCCTGCTCTCACTGATGGCCTGCGTCCTGGCCGCCCTCGGGCTGCCGCTCGCCGCCGCCGTCGCCGCCGCCGAGCAGAGCCGGGTGGTCGTCGACCGGATCGACGACGCCGCCCGGTTCGCCCAGGACCTCCCCACCGCCGTCTCCACCACCGGCTCCGCCGTCAAGGGCGAACCCGCCCCCGGCGACCTCAGCCGCCGGCACGCCCTCGACAACGAGGTCGCCCGCTACCACGAGCTGTACGGCGTGCGGATCGGCATCTTCCAGCGCGACGGCGTCCCGATGGCCGTCGCGCCCGCCGACTGGCGGGTCCCCGGCGAGGGCTGGGGCGCCCAGGCCTTCCAGGAGGCCCTGGACGGGCGGCGCAGCCACAACCCGCCGCAGGTCTGGCCGTGGAACACCGACGGGACGCTCACCATCGCCGCCCCCGTCGTGCGCGACGGCGACGTGGTCGCCGTGGTGCTCAGCGAATCCCCGACCGGCCCGATGCGCAGCCGGGTGCTGCACCGCTGGCTGTTCATCGGCGCCGGCGAGTCGATGGCGATGATCATCGCCGTGCTGCTGGCCGTCCGGCTCACCGAGTGGGTGCTGCGCCCGGTGCGCACCCTGGACCGGGCCACCCACGCCATCGCCACCGGCCGGATGAACGCCCGGGTCGCCCCCGGCGGCGGCCCGCCCGAGCTGCAGCGCCTGGCCCACTCGTTCAACGAGATGGCGGACCACGTGGTGCTCGCCCTCGACCAGCAGAAGGCCTTCGTCGCCGACGCCTCGCACCAGCTGCGCAACCCGCTGGCCGCCCTGCTGCTGCGGGTCGAACTGCTCGGCTTGGAACTTCCGCAGGGCCACGAGGAGGAGCTGGAGGGCGTCCGCGAGGAGGGCACCCGGCTCGCGCGGGTGCTCGACGACCTGCTGGGCCTCGCCACCGCCGAGCACGCCCGCCCCGAACCCGAGCCCACCGACCTGGCCGCGCTCACCCTCGCCCGCGTCGACGCCTGGCGCCCGGTGGCCGAGCAGCGCGGCATCGAGCTGGCCTTCGAGGGCCCGCCGACGGCGATGGGGCTGGCCGACCCGATCGGCTTCGGCAGCGCGCTCGACGCGGTGGTCGACAACGCCCTCAAGTTCGGCCCCGAGGGCAGCCGGGTACGGCTCCTGGTGGCCGTGCACCGCAAGGAGGTCGTGGTGGTCGTCTCGGACACCGGCCCCGGCCTCACCGGCGAGGAGCTGGCCCGCGCCGGCGACCGCTTCTGGCGCAGCCCCCGGCACCAGAACGTCGACGGCTCCGGCCTCGGCCTGTCGATCGCCCGCACCCTGGTACAGGCCTCCGGCGGCTCGCTGACCTTCGCCGCGGTCAGCCCGACCGGCCTCGCGGTCACCCTGGCGGTGCCCCGGCCGGACAAGGGCGGGCGGATCTAGCGGCTCCCGGGTGCGGCGGGGACGGTGGGGTGCGGCGGGGACGGTGGGGTGTGGCGGATCCAGGTTGCGGCGGGGACGGCGGGTTCGGAGGGCGTGACGGGGTCCCGGCTCCGGTGGGGCTCAGCGGCTCCGGGCTGCGGCGGGGCTCAGGGCTTCACCGAGCGGTAGTAGCGCCTGGCGCCCTCGTGCAGCGGAAGCGGATCGGTGTAGACGGCGGTCCGCAGGTCCACCAGCTGGGCGGCGTGCACCTGGGCGCCGATCTGGTCGCGGCTGTCTATCACCGCCCGGGTCATGCCCTGCACCAGATCGGTGTCCACGTCGTCCCTGGTGATCAGCAGGTTGGGCACCGCCACCGTGGCCACCGCCTCCGGCGGCTCGGCGGCCGGATAGGTGCCCTTCGGCATGGTGGCCGCCCGGTAGGCGTCCGTCCCGCCGCCCTCGACCCGGTGCACGGCCTCCGCGAGGTCGCCGAGCGGCACGATCCGGATCGGGTAGTGCTCCGAGAGGTCGCTCACCGCGCTGGTCGGCAGCCCGCCGGACCAGAAGAACGCGTCCAGCCGGCCGTCGCGCAGCTGGTCCGCGGCGTCGCCGACCCCCAGCATCGCCGGACGGATGTCGAGGTCCGGATCGAGCCCGGCCGACGACAGCAGCCGCCGGGTCACCAGGTTCACCCCGGACAGCGACTGCCCGACGCCGACCCGCAGGCCCTTCAGGTCCGCCGTCCTGCGCACCGGCGAGGAGGCCGGCACCACCAGCTGCAGGTAGTCGTCGTAGAGCCGGGCGATCGCCCGCAGCCGGTCCTTGCCCGGCCCGGCGTACTCGGCGACGGCGTCCGCGGTGGCGATCGCGAAGTCGTCCCGCCCGCTGGTCACCCGGGCCAGGTTGTCGATCGAGCCCTGCGAACTGTCCAGCCGCAGCCGCACCCCCGGCATCGCCCGGCCGACGTGCTCCTCCAGCAGCTGCCCGTACCGGTCGTACACCCCGCGCTGGACGCCGGTCGCGAAACCCGTCTCGCCGCGCGGGTAGTCGGGCCCGCGGCCCGCCGACAGCCACCAGCCGCCGAGCGCGGCGAGCACCACGGCCAGCGCCAGCACCGCACGCCAGATCGGGCTGCGGGCCGCCGTACGGACGGTGCCGCCGAGGCGGGGGACGGGGGAGGGGGCCATGCAGGGATAGTGCCAGGCCGCGGAGGAGAACGGGAGGGGCGGACACGGTCGGGGGAAAACCGTTGGGCCGCTGCCCGTACCCTGGTCTGGTGAGCGGTGACAGCGGAACGAAGAGCTACAAGGTCGTCACGTACGGCTGCCAGATGAACGTCCACGACTCCGAGCGGCTCTCCGGCCTGCTGGAGGACGCCGGGTACGTCAAGGCCGGCCAGGAGGGCGACCCCGACCTGGTGGTGTTCAACACCTGCGCGGTGCGCGAGAACGCCGACAACAAGCTGTACGGCAACCTCGGGCAGCTCGCCCCCGTCAAGACCCGCCACAAGGGCATGCAGATCGCCGTCGGCGGCTGCCTGGCCCAGAAGGACCGCGACACCATCGTCCGCAAGGCCCCCTGGGTCGACGTGGTGTTCGGCACCCACAACATCGGCCACCTGCCGGCGCTGCTGGAGCGCGCCGCGGTCGAGCGCAAGGCCCAGGTCGAGATCCTGGAGTCGCTGGAGACCTTCCCCTCCACGCTGCCCACCCGCCGCGAGTCCGCGTACGCCGCCTGGGTCGCCATCTCGGTCGGCTGCAACAACACCTGTACGTTCTGCATCGTCCCCGCCCTGCGCGGCAAGGAGGAGGACCGCCGCCCCGGCGACGTCCTCGCCGAGATCGAGGCGCTGGTCGACGAGGGCGTCATCGAGGTCACCCTGCTCGGCCAGAACGTCAACGCCTACGGCTCCGACCTGGGCGACCGCGAGGCCTTCTCCAAGCTGCTGCGCGCCGCCGGGCAGATCGAGGGCCTGGAGCGGATCCGCTTCACCTCCCCGCACCCGCGCGACTTCACCGACGACGTGATCGCCGCGATGGCCGAGACCCCGAACGTGATGCACCAGCTGCACATGCCGCTGCAGTCCGGCTCGGACACCGTGCTCAAGGCGATGCGCCGCTCGTACCGCCAGGAGCGCTTCCTCGGCATCATCCGCAAGGTGCGCGAGGCGATGCCGGACGCCGCCATCTCCACCGACATCATCGTGGGCTTCCCCGGCGAGACCGAGGAGGACTTCGAGCAGACCCTGCACGCAGTCCGCGAGGCCCGCTTCACCAACGCCTTCACCTTCCAGTACTCCAAGCGCCCCGGCACCCCCGCCGCCGACATGGCCGACCAGGTGCCGAAGGCCGTCGTGCAGGCCCGCTACGACCGGCTGATCGCCCTCCAGGAGGAGATCTCCTGGGAGGAGAACAAGAAGCAGGTCGGCCGCACCCTGGAGATCCTGGTCGCCGAGGGCGAGGGCAAGAAGGACGACCGCACCGACCGGCTCTCCGGCCGCGCCCCCGACAACCGGCTCGTCCACTTCACCCGGCCGAGCGAGCCGGTGCGCCCCGGCGACATGGTGACCGTCGAGATCACCTACGCCGCCCCGCACCACCTGCTCGCCGAGGGCCCGACGCTCGCGGTGCGCCGCACCCGGGCCGGGGACGCCTGGGAGAAGCGCCAGGCCAAGCCCGCCGCCAAGCCGGCCGGGGTGATGCTGGGCCTGCCGACCGTCGGCGCCCCGGTGCCCACCGCGCTCACCGCCGCCCCGGCGGGCGGCTGCTGCGGGGACTGACCCCCGGGCGGGCGGTTCACTGCGGCGGCCCGGCTCCGGCCGGGCCGCCGCACGCTCTAGAGTGATCCACATGCTGGTAGCCGCCGCCGTGTGCCCCTGTCCGCCGCTGCTCGTCCCCGAGGTCGCCGCCGGGGCCGCGGCCGAACTGGAGCCGCTGCGCGACGCCTGCGCCGACGCGGTGGCCGCGCTGGTGGCGGCCGGGCCCGAGCTGATCGTGGTGGTCGGCACCGGCCCCGAGGCCGAGGTGTGGACCGAGGGCGGCGCCGGCTCCTTCCGCCGCTACGGCGTACCGCTGGCGGCCCGGCTGCCCGGCGGCCGGGTCGAGGGCCCCGAACTGGCCCCCTCACTGACCGTCGGCGCCTGGCTGCTGGAGCGCTCCGGCGTGACCGTGCCGACCCACGCCTGCGCGGTGCCCGCCGACGCCCCCACCGATCGGATGCTCGGTCTCGGCCAGGGGCTGGCCGGCCTCGCCGACCGGGTCGCCCTGCTGGTCATGGGCGACGGCAGCGCCTGCCGCTCGCTCAAGGCGCCCGGCTACCTGGACGAGCGCGCCGAGGGCTGGGACGCCGCTGTCGCCGATGCCCTCGGCTCGGCCGACACCGCCGCGCTGGCCGCCCTCGACCCGGGCCTGGCCGCCGAACTCATGGCGGACGGGCGGGCCCCCTGGCAGGTGCTGGCCGGCGCCGCGGAGGGCGCCGGCCTGACGGCGCGCACCGCCTACCGGGACGCGCCGTACGGCGTGGGCTACGTCGTGGCGTCCTGGAGCTGAGCGCCGCAGCCGGGGCCGGGGGTACCAGGGTGTCGGGCTCTAGGTGGTCGGGCCCTGGCCGTCGCCGGGGGTGGTGGTGCTGCCCAGGGTGGGGCCGGGCGTCGGTCCCGGCGTCGGTCCGGGTGCTGTTCCGGGCGTCGTTCCGGAGGCGCTGCCCGGGGTGGGGCCTTCGCCGGGTGCCGGGGTCTCGCCGGGCTTCGGCTTGTGGGCGAAGTCGGCAGCGGCCTCCTTGGCCCGGTGGGTGCCGTGTTCGATCTTGTTGCTGTACTTGCCCTTGGTCGCCTTGTCGATCGCGCCGCCGGCCTTGTCCACCGCGTGCTCGATCTGATCGCTGTGCTTGCCGGCCAGTTCGCTCGCCTTCTCCTTGAGCTCGCCGGCCTTGCCCTTGAGGTTGTCCATCAGACCCATGGCGTCCTCACCTTTCCTCTCTCTTCACAACGCTCGTTGCGGCCCGACCGTTCTCAACCGCGTTCCTACGGGTGCCCTGCGGGCCGTACGGCTGAAACGGGCGGAATCCGGTCATATCGTCGCGCAATAGCATTGGGTGGTCGGGGAGGTCACCGGCGCGGCGGCACTTTTGGGAGACTTGTTCGGTGAGCAGCTCCCGTACCCCCCGTGTGGTCTCCGTCGTCGGCGCGACCGCGGCCGGCAAGTCCGACCTGGCCGTGGCCATCGCCCGCAGCCTCGGCGGCGAGGTGATCAACACCGACTCGATGCAGCTCTACCGGGGCATGGACATCGGCACCGCCAAGCTCACCGGCGACGAGCGCGGGGGCATCCCGCACCACCTGCTGGACGTCTGGGACGTCACCGAGGCCGCCAGCGTCGCCGAGTACCAGCGGCTGGCCCGCACCGAGATCGACCGGCTGCTGGCCGACGGCCGCACGCCCGTCCTGGTCGGCGGTTCCGGGCTGTACGTCCGGGCCGCGATCGACGAGATGGAGTTCCCCGGCACCGACCCCGGGGTCCGCGCCCGGCTGGAGGCCGAACTGGTCGAGACCGGCTCCGGCGCCCTGCACCGCAGGCTGGCCGCGCTCGACCCCGCCGCCGCCGAGGCGATCCTCCCCGGCAACGGCCGGCGGATCGTCCGGGCCCTGGAGGTCATCGAGATCACCGGGCAGCCCTTCACCGCCAACCTGCCGTCGAACACCGCGGTCTACGAGACCGTGCAGATCGGCGTCGCGGTGCCGCGGCCGGAACTCGACGAGCGGATCACCCTGCGGGTCGACCGGATGTGGGAGGCCGGACTGCTGGACGAGGTCCGCGCGCTGGAGAAGGTCGGACTGCGGGACGGCCGGACCGCCTCCCGGGCGCTCGGCTACCAGCAGGTGCTCGACCACTTCGCCGGCGACTGCACCGAGGACGAGGCGCGCGCCGAGACCGTCCGGGCCACCAAGCGCTTCGCCCGCCGCCAGGAGTCGTGGTTCCGCCGCGACGACCGGATCCACTGGCTCGCCCGCCCGGCCGGCGCCGACCCCGTCGAGCTGCTGGAGCGCTCGCTGGACCTGATCGGCCATCAGATCGGCCGTTGAGGGTCGGTATCCGGCCACTTCGGCGGTGCACCTGCGCGCGCAGAAGGCCGTGCAGGACGCACCGGGGGTCACGGCCGGATCACGTCATGGCCACGGATCACCCGATGGCCCCGGTCAGGACCTGAACGCCACTCTGGACATGCCATCATCGATGCCATAAGGGTCGGCCGACCGGGTCGACCGCACCGGCCGCGAGCGCGCACTCGTGTCGAACTGCCAGGGGAGGCCGCGTGTCCACGGGTACCGGCCCCGAGACCGGGCAGCGCAGCGGCGCCACGGCCGAGGCGTCGGGAATGGATTCCCAGACGCTGAACGACCTGCCCGTGCTGTCGGGGTTCGACGCGCCCACCTCCTATGCGGTCGCACTGCCCGCCCTCGACGCCGCCGCCCCCTCGGGCGCGGTCCACGAACGGGAGATCCGCCCGCGCCGGCGGCTGCGCTGGTGGCAGTTGCTGCCCATCGTGCTGCTGGCCACGGCGGGTTCGCTGATGTTCGCCTTCCCGCTGGCCTTCGGTTCCGGCGGCGCCGGCTCCGCGATGGTCGGCATGCTCGGCATGCTGCTCACCGCCGCCTCGCTCGGCTGGGGCGCGATGGCCGCCCGGCACGCCGGGTACAAGTGGCCGGGCCTGCCGCGCCGCGGCTCCGGTGAACGCGCGGGCTGGAAGGCCATCGTCGTCTACACCCTGATCGCGCTCGCCGCCTGCGCGCTGGCGCTCTGGCGGGTCGTCCACCTGCGCTGAGGGGCCGGCGTTGCGGGTCGCGGCCGTGGTCCGTGGTCTGCGGTCCGCGCTCTGTGGCCGGTGGCGGGGTGCGGTGTTGTCCCGTACGTAGTTCCTGCTCCGTACGTCGTCCGTGCGGCGAACACCGTACGTGCGCCGCACACCGTCCGTGCTCCGTACGGTGTTCGTGCGCCGTACGGGGTGCGTACCCCGTACGTCGTGCGTGCGGAGCCCGTACGGTGTGCGCCGCCGTCCCGACCGGTGAACCGGAACGGTGCTGTTCGGAGCGGCTCAGTACCATCGGGAGGGTGAGCGCATCCTCCCCGCAGCAGCCGGCCGGTGTCCCCTTCCTCAAGGGGCACGGCACCCAGAACGACTTCGTGATCGTCCCCGACCCGGACGGGCGGCTGGAGATCAGCCAGGCCGCCGTCGCCGCGCTCTGCGACCGGCGGGCCGGCATCGGTGGTGACGGACTGCTGCGCGTGGTGCGCTCCGCCGCCGACCCGGCTGCCGCGGAACTGGCCGACCGGGCCGAGTGGTTCATGGACTACCGCAACTCCGACGGTTCGATCGCCGAGATGTGCGGCAACGGCGTCCGGGTCTTCGCCCGTTACCTGGTGCACGCGGGACTGGCCAAGCCCGGCGAGCTCGCCGTCGCCACCCGGGCGGGCGTCCGGCAGGTGCGGATCGCCGAGGACGCCGAGGACGGGACCCCCGGTGACGTGACCGTCGACATGGGGTACGCCGCCCTGCCGGGCCCGGACGGCATCGAGGTCGCGGTCGGCGACCACCGCTGGCCCGCCCGCAATGTCAACATGGGCAACCCGCACGCCGTCGCGTTCGTCGCCGACCTGGCCGACGCCGGGGAGCTGCGGAGCGCGCCGCTGACCAGCCCGGCCGGTGTCTACCCGGAGGGCGTCAACGTCGAGTTCGTGGTCGACCGCGGCCCGCGCCACGTCGAGATGCGGGTGCACGAGCGGGGCTCCGGCGAGACCCTCTCCTGCGGCACCGGGGCCTGCGCGGTCGCGGTGGCCACCGCCCGCCGGGACGGCGCCGACCCCTCGGTCACCGGCGAGTCCGTCACCTACACCGTGGACGTGGCGGGCGGTCGGCTCGCGATCACCGAGTACCCGGACGGCCGGGTGGAGAAGACCGGCCCGGCGGTCATCGTGGCGAGCGGGGTGCTGGACCCGGCCTGGCTCGCCTCCCTGGGCTGAGCCCCCGGCGCGCCCGCCGGCGCCCGGCCCGGTCCGACCCGCGCCCGCCGAAGCCGCGCCCACCCCGACCCGCGCCCACCCGCGCCCGCCGCCCTCCGGGCCGCTCACCCCGACGGCCGCGCCGCGGCCCGCGCGGTTTGCCCATTTCGCGGCGCGCTGAATCCCCCCGATCGGGTGAAGCCCCTGACGGACGGGAAGCAGCGCGTCGCGGAACGTGCTGTGCTCGGTAGCATGGACCACCGGGTCGGCGTTCGGCTCCGGTGACCGCTGCCGGAGGTGCCGATGACCATCGAAGCCGGGCAACCCCCCATGGGGCGGCCGATCAGCGTGGCGCAGTCCGGGCCGAGGCGGCCACTCGGCGGGTTCGGCCGGGCCGCCCTCGGCCGGGCGGGCCGCGCCGCCCTGCTGGCCACCGGCCGGGCCCCGCTGCCGGACGCCATCGAGCCGCTGGTCCGGACCCACCGCCGCCACCACCCGCAGGCCGACCTCAACCTGCTCGGCCGCGCCTACCTCCTCGCCGAGGAGAGCCACCGCGGCCAGAAGCGCAAGAGCGGCGAGCCGTACATCACCCACCCGCTCGCCGTCACCATGATCCTCGCCCAACTCGGCGCGGGCACCACGACCCTGGTCGCCTCGCTGCTCCACGACACCGTGGAGGACACCGAGTTGACTCTCGACCAGGTCGCCGACGGCTTCGGCCCCGAAGTCGCCTACCTGGTCGACGGGGTGACGAAGCTGGAGAAGGTGGACTTCGGTGCCGCCGCCGAGGCGGAGACCTTCCGCAAGATGCTGGTCGCCACCGCGGACGACGTCCGGGTGATGGCGATCAAACTCGCCGACCGGCTCCACAACATGCGCACCATCCGGCACATGAAGCCCGCCAGCCGGCTGCGGATCGCCAAGGTCACCCGGGACGTGCTGATCCCGCTCGCCGAGCGGCTGGGCATCCAGGTGCTCAAGGCGGAGCTGGAGGACATCGTCTTCGCCACCCTGCACCCCGAGGAGTACGCCCGCACCCGCGCCCTGATGGCCGGCCACGAGGCCGAGGAGGACGCCCTGCTGGCGCCGTTCGCCCGGGCGCTGGCCCGCCAGCTGGCCGAGGCCGGGATCGCCGCCGAGACGACCGTGCGCCCCCGGCACTGCGTCTCGCTGCACCGGGTGCTGCTCAAGCGCACCGCCGTGCCCGGCCCCGACGGCCGACCGCAGGGGCTCCAGCCGGCCGACTTCGGGCGGCTGCTCGTGGTGGTCGAGGAGAACGCCGACTGCTACGCCGTCCTCGGCGAGCTGCACACCTGCTGGACGCCGCTGCCGGGCGAGTTCAAGGACTTCGTGGCGGCCCCCAAGTTCAACCTCTACCAGTCGCTGCACACCGCCGTGGTGCTGGAGGGCGGCGCGGTGGTCGAGGTGCTGGTCCGCACCCGCCGGATGCACGAGGTCGCCGAGACCGGGGTGGTCGCCCTCGGCGACCCCCGTCAGCCCGGCGCCGACCGGGCGGCCGAGCAGCCCGGCGACGAGCTCGACCGGACCGACCCGGCCCGCCCCGGTTGGCTCAGCCGGCTGCTGGAGTGGCAGCAGGAGACCCCGGACCCGGATGCCTTCTGGTCGGCGCTCACCGCCGACCTCTCCGACGACCGCGAGATCACCGTGGTCACCGAGGGCGGCGAAACGCTTCAGCTCGCCGCGGGCGCCAGCTGCGTCGACGCCGCGTACCTGCTCGGCGAGGACACCGGCCACCGCTGCATCGGCGCCCGGGTCAACGGCCGGCTCACCGCCCTCTCCACCGCGCTGCGCGACGGCGACCAGCTCGCCGTCCTCACCGAGGACGGCGGCCCGGGCGCCCGGCCGTCCGGGCCCGACCCCGAATGGCTCGGGTTCGCCCGGACCCCCGGTGCCCGGCTGGCGATCGAGCGCTGGCTGGCGGACCGCCCGCCCCGGCTCCCGGTGGTGCGCACCGGCCCGTCCGCCGGACAGCCCGCACCGCCCGCGCACCGCGCCACCGAGCGCGGCAGCGCCCCGGTGGAGGTGGCCGACCGGCCGGGGGTGGCGGTGCGGCTGGCCCGCTGCTGCACCCCGGTGCCGCCGGACGAGGTCACCGGCTGGGCGATCCGCGGCGGTTCGGTCGCCGTGCACCGCGCGGGCTGTCCGGCCGGGGAGCGGATGCGGGCGGCCGGCCGGGTTGCGCTGGAGGTCGGCTGGCGTCCCGGCGGCGGGCCTCCGGACGGCTACCGGGCCACCCTGCGGGCCGAGGCGCTCAACCGTCCCCGGCTGCTCGCCGACCTCACCGCCGCGATCTCCGCGGAGGGCGTCGGCATCGTCTCCGCCGAGGTCGAGCCGCCGCAGGAGCTGCGGGTGCGGCACACCTACACCGTGGAGCTGCCCGAGCCCGGGGTGCTGCCCGGCCTGCTCCGGGCGATGCTGCGGGTCTCCGGGGTGTACGACGTCGACCGCCCGCACGCCCCGGCCGGGCCCGTCACCGACGGCGGCCCGGCGGAGCGGGGGAGCGGGGGCGGCGCACCCGGCGGCGCCACCGGGCGAAATGGAGATGACCGGCCCGCGGGGGGCGTGCGACCATCATGGGGAATTCACGGCCCGGCCGCGGCGTTCACCGAACGTAGAAGCCCCAGTGGCACCCGCGGCCCCGAAGGGGTAGCCCATATCTCGCCCGAGCGGTAGACGGGGCGGCAGCTGGGCAGACTCCGGGTGCGACCGTCCGGTACGGTCGCACGACAGGCCATCCGCACCAGCAGCCAAAGGACAGAATGACCTCCACGTTCGACACCCGCGACAGCGCCGACGCCCGCCGCCGCCTCGACGGCCTCCGGGCGGACGCCCTCATGGACGAGGACCTCGCGGCCATCGACGAGGACCTCGACCACTACGACGGCGACCAGTACGACCGCAGTGAGCGCGCCGCCCTGCGCCGGGTCGCCGGCCTCTCCACCGAACTCGAAGACGTCACCGAGGTCGAGTACCGCCAGCTCCGCCTGGAGCGCGTGGTACTCGTCGGCGTCTGGACCGACGGCACCGTCGAGGAGGCGGAGAACTCGCTCGCCGAGCTCGCCGCGCTCGCCGAAACGGCCGGCTCCGAGGTGCTCGACGGCGTCATCCAGCGCCGCGACAAGCCCGACGCCGCCACCTACATCGGGTCCGGCAAGGCCCAGCAGCTGCGCGACATCGTCGCCTCCACCGGCGCCGACACCGTCGTCTGCGACGGTGAGCTCACCCCGGGCCAGCTGATCCACCTGGAGGACGTCGTCAAGGTGAAGGTCGTCGACCGGACGGCCCTGATCCTCGACATCTTCGCCCAGCACGCCAAGTCCCGCGAGGGCAAGGCGCAGGTCTCGCTCGCCCAGATGCAGTACATGCTGCCGCGTCTGCGCGGCTGGGGTCAGTCGCTCTCCCGGCAGATGGGTGGTGGCGGTTCCGGCTCGTCCGGTGGCGGCATGGCCACCCGCGGTCCCGGTGAGACCAAGATCGAGACCGACCGGCGTCGGATCCGCGAGAAGATGGCGAAGCTCCGCAAGGAGATCGCCGACATGAAGAAGGGCCGCGACACCAAGCGCCAGGAGCGCAAGCGCCACCAGGTGCCGTCCGTGGCCATCGCCGGCTACACCAACGCCGGCAAGTCCTCCCTGCTCAACCGGCTCACCGGCGCGGGCGTGCTGGTGGAGAACGCGCTGTTCGCCACCCTCGACCCCACCGTGCGCCGGGCGCAGACCCCGAGCGGCCGGGTCTACACGCTGGCCGACACCGTCGGCTTCGTCCGGCACCTGCCGCACCACCTGGTCGAGGCGTTCCGCTCCACCATGGAGGAGGTCGCCGACGCCGACCTCATCCTGCACGTGGTGGACGGCTCGCACCCCGAGCCGGAGACCCAGCTGGCCGCCGTCCGCGAGGTGATCGTCTCGGTCGAGGCACAGAACGTGCCGGAGATCGTGGTGATCAACAAGGCGGACGCCGCCGACCCGCTGGTGCTGCAGCGCCTGCTGCGCCGCGAGCCGCACGCCATCGTGGTGTCGGCGCGCAGCGGGCACGGGATGGAGGAGCTGCTGAAGCTCATCGACGACGAGCTGCCGCGTCCGGCTGTCGAGGTGCAGGCGCTGGTCCCGTACACCCGCGGCGACCTGGTCTCCCGGGTGCACGCCGAGGGCGAGCTGCTCTCCACCGAGCACACCGGTGAGGGCACCCTGCTGCGCGCCAAGGTCTCGGCCGAGCTGGCCGCCGAGCTGGAGGGCTACTCGGTCGCCCTGAGCCAGGGCTGACGCAGCGCCGGCGCCGCAGCCGCCCCCGGTACCGGGGGCGGGCGGACCGGCAGCGCACGACACCCTGCCGCCGGGGTTGCCCGGCGGCGCGGACGACGAAGGGCCCCGGTCTCCCCTGCGGGAGGCCGGGGCCCTTCGTGCGGGCCGCTACTTCTTCTTGCGGGAGATGTAGTCCAGGGCGTTCTTGGCGACCGTCTCCAGGTACGGGCCGCTCAGCGAGGTGTGGTCCTGGGTGCCGATCGAGGTGTTGGAGACCAGGGCGGTCCGACCGTCCGGCGTCCTGGCGAACCAGCCGCCGCCGCTGGAGCCCTGGGTCATGTTGCAGCCGATGGTGAGCATCGACGGCCGCTTCGGGTCGAAGGAGAGCCGTACGGGCCGGCCGCCCTCGCACTTGTACAGCTCCTGCCCGTCGAAGGGCTTGTAGAGCGGGTAGCCCCAGGCGGCGGCGCTGATCTGTTCGCGCGGCGCGTCGAACCAGACCGGGACGGCCGCGCCGACGGTCTCCTCCAGCGACTTGCCGGTGTCGTTCTGGTTCTTCACCCGCATGATCGCGAAGTCGTACTGGCTGGCGGCGTCACCCGTGCCGCCGCCCTCGACCGTCCACTGCGGCGAGGTCACCACGTCCACCGCCCACCAGGTGCCCAGCGGCGCCAGTTCGGACAGCGGGGCCTTCTTGCCGCCGCTGGAGGCGCCGGAGTTGTTGTACGCGGGGACGAAGACCAGGTCCTTGAAGAAGGCGCCGCCCTTGCCCGGGTGCACGCAGTGCCCGGCCGTCCAGACCAGGTTGCTCTTCCCCGGGTTCGCAGGGTCGGCGATGACCGTGGCCGAGCAGTTGCCCCGGCCGCCCTGGGCGGTGAAGAACACCTTGCCCGAGGGCTGCTTCAGGTACGGACGGGCCACCGGTACCGCCTTGACCACCGGCGGCTCCGGGTCGGTCACCCCGGCGTCCCCGGCGGGCTTGGCGGTGGGCGGGGCCGGCTCGGCGGGCTTGGAGTCGCCCATCTTGTCGGGGTTCCAGAAGTCCTTGACGATCGGGTTGTTGAAGACGTGCTTGGACGCCCAGGCGTCCCAGTCCTCGAACTTCCACTTCTTCAGGTCGTCCCAGCTCTTCGGCAGCCCCTCCAGCAGGCTGGTCGGGATGCCCGAGGGCAGCGTCAGCCCGCCGATCACCCCGCCCCCGCCGCTCCCGCCGGCGGCGCTCGCACTGGTGGGCGGCGGTGCCGCGGTGCCGCCACCGCCCGAGGGGCCGTCCGGACCGCAGGCGCTGACGGACAGGAGCGTCGCCGCGGCGAGTGCCGCGGCCACGGCCGACCTGTGGATCACTGGCATTGTCGGTCCCCCTGGTGTTCCGCCACGGCAGGTGCCGCGGCCTCGGGCTGCATTCGGCAGCATGGAGTCTCCCACTGGCCTCCATGACGGCGCCGACCGGGCCCCGGTTGCGTGACTGACGGAGGGTCACCGAACCGTGACGTCCTCGCGGAGCCGTCCCGCCGAGGGAACCCGATCTCCCTCCTGAGTGTTGAACAACTCCCGATCTTCACTCCAACGAGTGATCCGTCCTTGTGATCATCCGTCGAAGATAGGTAGCCCTTGGTTGACGCGACGGTGCGAGCGCCCGCCGGCCCCTCGACAGCCGCCCGCGTCCGCACCCACGCGCACCAAGGAGCAGCCTTGAGCACCGCCCTCACCGGAGCCCCGCCCGACCTCCCGTCGACCCGGCCGGGCCCGGCCGACCCGGCGTACGACCAGGGGCAGGCGGCCGACCTCCTGCTGCACCCCGACCCCGCCGTCGCCGCCGAACAGGCCGCCCTGGAGGCGCTGCTGCGCTGCTGGGCCCGCGAGACCGGGGCCGTCCCGGACGCCGACGGCCGCCTGCGGATCGCCGTCCTCGGCGGCGCAGCCCGGCTCACCGCCCCCGTCCGCCACTGGTCGCCCTGCGGCTGGCACCGCTTCGGCCCCGCCACCCTGACCGCCGTCGACGCCCCGGCCACGGCCGCACCCGCAGCCGCCACCGCCACCGCAGCCGGGGCCGGACACCCCGCCGAGGCGCCCGTCGACGCCGTCACCGCCGCCTCGCTGCTCGCCGCCGCCGTAGCCGACCGCCCCGACCCCGGCCAGGTCGCCGACCTCGCCGCCCGGGTCGCCGACTCCGTCGTCCGCACCGCCGACATCCTCGCCCACCACCGCACCGCCCCTGCCCCCGGCGGCCCCGAGGGCTCGCACTTCCTCGCCTCCGAACAGTCCCTGCTGCTCGGCCACCCGCTGCACCCCACCCCCAAGAGCCGAGACGGCCTCGGCCCCGCCCAGAGCGCTGTCTACTCCCCGGAACTCCAGGGCTCCTTCCGCCTCCACTGGTACGCCGTCGACCGCAGCCTGCTCGCCGCCGGCTCCGCCCTGCCCGACGCCGCCGACCGGCTCACCGCCGACCTCCTCGGCGACCCCGCCCTGCTGCCCCCCGGCACCGCCGCCCTGCCCCTGCACCCCTGGCAGGCCCGCGAACTCGCGCTGCGCCCCGCCGTCGCCGCCCTGCTCGCCGACGGACTGCTGCACGACCTCGGCCCGCACGGCGCCCCCTGGTACCCGACCTCCTCCGTCCGCACCGTCTACCGGCCCGGCACCCCCTGGATGCTGAAGCTCTCGCTCGGCCTGCGGATCACCAACTCCCGCCGGGAGAACCTCCGCAAGGAGCTCCACCGCGGCCTGGAGATGCACCGCCTGCTGGAATCCGGCCTCGCCGCCGAATGGCAGGCCGCCCACCCCGGCTTCGACATCGTCCGCGACCCCGCCTGGATCGGCGTCGACCACTCCGGCCTCGGCGACCCCGGCGGCCTCGACACCGTCCTGCGCGCCCAGCCCTTCGGCCCCCGCGACCGCGCCCACTGCCTCGCCGGACTGGTCGCCGAACGCCCCGCCGGCACCGGCACCACCGTGCCCTCCCGGATCGGCGACACCCTGCGCGCCCTCGCCGCCCGCTGCGGCCGCCCGGTGCGTACCGTCGCCGCCGAATGGTTCCTGCGCTACCTGGACACCGTCGTCCTGCCCGTCCTCTGGCTCGACGGGCGGGCCGGCATCGCCCTGGAGGCCCACCAGCAGAACACCGTCGTCCTGCTCGACGCCGACGGCTGGCCCAGCGGCGGGCGCTACCGCGACAACCAGGGCTACTACTACCGGGAGAGCGCCGCCGACCGGCTCACCGCCCGCCTGCCCGGCCTCGGCGCCGACAGCGACACCTTCCTGCCCGACCCCGTCATCGACCACCACTTCGCCTACTACCTCGGCATCAACCACGTCCTCGGCCTGATCGGCGCCCTCGGCTCCCAGCAACTCGCCGACGAGGGCGTCCTGCTGGCCGCCCTGCGCCGCTTCCTGGCCGGCCCCGCCGCCGGCGCCACCGGCTCCGCCCTGCCCGCCCTGCTGCTCGACTCCGCCACCCTGCCCTGCAAGGCCAACCTGCTCACCCGGATCAACGGCCTGGACGAACTGGTCGGCCCGGTCGCCACCCAGTCCGTCTACGTGGACATCCCCAACCCGGTGGCCGAGCGGTGACCACCCTCCCGGGCACCCGGATCGCCGGCCCCCGCCGGCCCGCCGACCTCCTCGACGGACTGCCCCGCTGGGGCACCATGCCCACCGACGCCGGGGACTTCCGGCTCCGGCCCGTCCGGCTCCCCGCCGACCTGCCGCTGGTCGCCGACTGGATGAACGACCCCGAGATCGCCGCCTTCTGGGAACTCGACGGGCCCCCCGCCATCACCGAACAGCACCTGCGCGCCCAACTCGACGGCGACGGCCGCAGCGTGCCCTGCCTCGGCCTGCTCGACGGCACCCCGATGAGCTACTGGGAGGTCTACCGCGCCGACCTCGACCCGCTCGCCCGGCACTACCCCGCCCGCCCCCACGACACCGGCCTCCACCTGCTGCTCGGCCCCGCCCGCGCCCGCGGCCGGGGACTCGGCACTCAGCTCCTCGCCGCCCTCGCCGAACGGATCCTCCAGGCCCGCCCCGGCTGCGGCCGGGTGGTCGCCGAACCCGATGTCCGCAACCTGCCCTCCGTCCGCGCCTTCGAACGGGCCGGCTTCCGCTGCGCCGGCGAACTCGACCTGCCCACCAAGCGGGCCGCCCTGATGCTCTACGCCCGGGTCGCGGCCCGCCCGCCCGTCCCGACGCACGACTACGCCCCCGCGGGCATCGGCACCCCGGCCCGTGCCCACGACCCGGCCCGTGCCCACGACCCGGCCCGCGCCCACGACCGACCGGCCCGCAGCCCCGGCACGGCCCGCCCCCGAACCTAGGACACCACCGCCCCCATGGACACACCGCAGCCAGGCCCGTACGACCTGCTCGGCGTCGGCCTCGGCCCGTTCAACCTCTCCCTCGCCGCCCTCGCCGAACCGGTCGACCGCCTGCGCACCCTCTTCTGCGACCGGCGCCCCGCCTTCCGCTGGCACCCCGGCATGCTCGTCGACGGCGCCCGGATGCAGGTGCCCTTCCTCGCCGACCTGGTCTCGCTCGCCGACCCCACCAACCGCTGGTCCTTCCTCAACTACCTGCGCGAACAGGACCGGCTCTTCCCCTTCTACTTCTCCGAGCGCTTCCAGCTGCCCCGCCGCGAGTACGACCACTACTGCCGCTGGGCCGCCGACCGCCTCCCCAACTGCCGCTTCGGCACCGAGGTCACGGAAATCCACTGGGAGGACGGACTCTTCCGCGCCGTCCTGCGCGCCACCGGCACCGGCCGCAGCCAGCAGGCGCACGCCCGCAACCTCGTCCTCGGCGTCGGCACCGAGCCCGTCCGGCCCGCCGCCTTCGCCGCCATCGACGGCCACCCCGCGGCCTTCCACAGCGCCGACTACCTCGACCGCAGGGACGGCCTCGACGACGCCCGCGACATCACCGTCGTCGGCAGCGGCCAGTCCGGTGCCGAGGCCTTCCTCGACCTGCTGCGCCGGCGCGGCGACGACGGCACCCGGCTGCGCTGGCTCACCCGCACCCGCGCCCTTGCCCCGATGGAGTACTCCAAGCTCGGCCTGGAGCACTTCACCCCCGACTACACCCGCTATTTCCACACCCTCGCCGCCGACACCCGCGACCGGCTGGTCGCCGACCAGTGGCAGCTCCACAAGGCCGCCAGCGCCGAGACCCTCGCCGAGATCCACGACCACCTCTACGAGCAGACCGTCGGCCGTCCGATCGACAGCCTGCCGGTCGAGATCACTCCCGGCACCGCCGTCACCGACGCCCGGCCCGGACCCTGCGGCGGCCTCGAACTCCACTGCCTGCACACCGACTCCGGCACCCGGCACACCGTGCGCACCGACGCCGTCGTGCTCGCCACCGGCTACCGCGCCGCCCGGCCCGCCGCCCTCGAACCGCTCGCCCACCTGATCGACTGGGACGCCGCCGGCCGCTACCGGGTCGACCTCGACCACCGTGTCGCCACCCTCCCCGAGGTCACCGGCGGCCTGTACGTCCAGAACGCCGAACTCCACACCCACGGCGTCGGCACTCCCGATCTCGGACTCGGCGCCCACCGCGCCGCCGTCGTCCTCAACGCCCTCACCGGCCGCACCGTCCACCGGCTGCCCACCCGCACCGCCTGGACCGGCTTCGCCCCGCCCACCGCCAAACCCGGCGCCCCGGGCGGCACCCCGCCGGCCACCCGGACCGACCCCGACCCCGATCACGCCTCCGTACCCGATCACGCCTCCGTACCCGACCGCGCCCCCGACCCCCAGTCCGCCCCGTCCGCCGGGCACCGCGGGCCCACCCCGCCCGCCGCACCCGCCCTGCCCCGACCCCAGGAGCCCACCCGTGCCGCTACCGCCGGCCGCTGAATCCCCGCTGTACCTGCCCCCGCACCTCACCCCCGAGCACTGGCAGCAGGCCGGCCGGACCCTGCTGGCCAAAATGCTCGGCGAGTTCACGTACGAGGAACTGATCACCCCGCTCACCGAAGGGGCCGACCACGTCCTGAAACTCCCCGAGGCCGACTACCGCTTCACCGCCCGCCGCGGTGCCTACGGGAGTCTGCGCGTCGACCCCGACTCCGTCCGCTGCTCCCGGCCCGACGGCCTCGACCCGCTCCGCTTCCTCCAGTACGCCCGGCAACCGCTCGGCCTGCGCGGCGACACCACCGGCCACCTGATCCGCGAACTCACCGCCACCCTCACCGCCGACGCCCACCAGCTCGCCACCGCCCTCACCGCCGCCGAACTCGCCGACCTCGACCACCCCGCCCTGGAGGGCCGCCAGGGCGGCCACCCGTGGATCGTCCCCAACAAGGGCCGCCTCGGCTTCTCCGCCACCGACGCCGCCCGCTGGACCCCCGAGGCCCGCACCCCGCAGCCGCTGCCCTGGATCGCCGTCCACCGCCGGCTCGCCGAATACCGCGGCGTCCCCGCCCTCGCCGACCCCGCCCGGCTCTACGCCCGCGAACTCGACGACCCCGACGCCCTGCGCGCCGCCCTCGGCCCCGACGCCGACGACTACCTCCTGCTGCCCGTCCACCCCTGGCAGTGGGACGAGACCGTCGTCCCGCTCTTCGCCCCCTGGATCGCCTCCGGCGAGATCCGCCCGCTGCCCAGCGACGGCGACCTCCGCCTCCCCCAGCAGTCCATCCGCTCCTTCTTCAACCACAGCCGCCCCGAGCGCTGCACCGTCAAACTGCCGCTCGCCGTCCTCAACACCCTGGTCTGGCGCGGCCTGCCCACCGAACGCACCCTCGCCGCCCCCGCCGTCACCGCCTGGATCCACGGCCTGCGCGACGCCGACCCCTTCCTGCGCGACGACTGCCGGGTCGTCCTGCTCGGCGAGATCGCCTCCGTCACCGTCGACCACCCGCTCTACCGCGAGCTGCCCGAGGTCCCCTACCAGTACAAGGAACTCCTCGGCGCGATCTGGCGCGAACCCCTCGGCCCCGCGCTCGACCCCGGCGAACGCGCCCGCACCCTCGCCGCCCTCCTCCAGACCGGCTCCGACGGCCGCGCCCTCGCCGCCGAACTCGTCGCCCGCTCCGGCCTCACCCCGGCCGAGTGGACCACCCGGCTGTTCGCCGCCATGCTCCCGCCGCTGCTGCACTTCCTCTACCGCTACGGCCTGGTCTTCTCCCCGCACGGCGAGAACGCCATCGTCGTCTTCGACGACACCGACGCCCCGGTGCGCCTCGCCGTCAAGGACTTCGTCGACGACGTCAACCTGAGCGACCAGGACCTCCCCGAGCTGCGCGACCTCCCCGAGGAGGTCGACCGGGTCCTGCTGCGCGAGGCCCCCGACGGACTCTGCCAGTTCCTCCACTCCGGCCTCTTCATCGGCGTCTACCGCTACCTCGCCCCCCTCCTCGAAGCGCAGACCGGACTGCCCGAGGCCGAGTTCTGGGCCCTGCTGCGCGCCGAGGTCCTCCGCCACCAGGCCCGCTTCCCCGAGCTGCGCGAGCGCCACGAGCTGTTCGACCTCTTCCACCCCGAGATCGACCGGCTCTGCCTCAACCGCAACCGGCTGCTCCTCGACGGCTACCGCGACCGGCCGCACCGCCCGCACGCCGCCGTCCACGGGAAGGTCCCCAACGCCCTCCACCCCGACGGCCTGCGCGACAACGGCCCCGGCGGGCTGCCCGGCCAACGGGACCGGATTGTCAGCCCCGCGCCGTAGGGTGGGAGCGTCATGACGAACGACTCCGAACCCCAGCTCCCCGACGACGCGGACGACACGGCCGACACCTCCGCCGAGGAAGTCCCCCGGGCCCGCATCCCCGAGCTGCTCCACGCCGCCGTCGCCGCGGTCGGCGGGGTGGAGCGGCCCGGCCAGGCACGGATGGCCGAGGCCGTCGCCGACGCCGTCGACCACGGCGAGCACCTGCTCGTGCAGGCCGGCACCGGCACCGGCAAGTCCCTCGCCTACCTGGTGCCCGCCCTCGCCCACGGCGACCGCGTGGTGGTCGCCACCGCCACCCTCGCCCTGCAGCGCCAGCTGGTCGAGCGCGACCTGCCGCGCACCGTCGAGGCACTGCACCCGGTACTGCGCCGCCGCCCGCTCTACGCGATGCTCAAGGGCCGCTCCAACTACCTCTGCCTGCACCGGGCCAACGAGGGCACCCCGAGCGACGAGGGCGAGGGCCTGTTCGACCCGGTCGAGGCACTCGGCGGCCCCACCGGCAAGCTCGGGCAGGACGTCCTGCGGCTGCGCGACTGGGCCGACGAGACCGAGACGGGCGACCGCGACGACCTCACCCCCGGCGTCTCCGACAAGGCGTGGGCGCAGCTGTCCGTCACCTCCAAGGAGTGCCTGGGCGCCACCCGCTGCGCGTACGGGCAGGAGTGCTTCGCCGAGAAGGCCCGGGAGCGTGCCAAGCTGGCGGACGTCGTGGTGACCAACCACGCGATGCTGGCGATCGACGCCATCGAGGGTGCGCCGGTGCTCCCCGAGCACGGCCTGCTGATCATCGACGAGGCGCACGAGCTGGTGAACCGGGTGACCGGCGCCGCGACCGCCGAGCTGACCGTCGGCGCGGTCAACCGCACGGTCAAGCGGGCCGCCCGGCTGGCCAACGAGAAGGCCGTGGACGCCCTCCAGGCCGCCGCCGAGAACTTCCACGGGCTGATGGAGACCGCCCAGCCGGGCCGCGTCGAGGAGCTGCCCGAGTACCTCGCGTACGCGGTGACGGCGATCCGGGACGCCAGCCGGCAGGTGATCACCTCGCTCGGCGAGACCAGGGACAAGGCGCTCACCGACGAGGACGCCGTCCGCAAGCAGGCGATGGCCGCGGCCGAGACCCTGCACGAGACCGCCGACCGGCTGCTCCAGGACTCCGAGTACGACGTGGTCTGGATCGAGCGCAGCGACCGCTTCGGGCTGGGCACCGCCTCGCTGCGGGTGGCGCCGCTGAGCGTCGCCGGGCTGCTGCGCGAGGGCCTCTACAAGGAGCGCTCGGTGGTGCTGACCTCCGCCACGCTCAAGCTCGGCGGGGACTTCACCGGGGTCGCGGCCTCGGTCGGCCTGCCGGGGGAGGGGCGGCTGCCGGACGAGCGGACGCCCGGCGAGCGGGCCCCGGGCGGGTGGGCGCCGGGCGACGCGGCCGGTGCGGGCTCCGACGAGGAACTGCTGCCGACCTGGCGCGGCATCGACGTCGGCTCGCCGTTCAAGTACCCGAAGCAGGGCATCCTGTACGTCGCCAAGCACCTCGCCGATCCGGGGCGCGAGCCGGAGCGGCCCGACATGCTGGACGAGCTCGCCGAGCTGATCGGCGCGGCCGGCGGCCGCACGCTCGGCCTGTTCTCGTCGATGCGCGGCGCGCAGGCGGCGGCGGAGGCGCTGCGTGAGCGGCTGGACAACCGCATCCTGCTCCAGGGGGAGGACACCCTGGGCGAGTTGATCCGGGAGTTCGCCTCGGACGCGACGACCTGCCTGTTCGGCACACTGTCGCTCTGGCAGGGCGTGGACGTGCCGGGCTCGGCCTGCCAGCTGGTGGTGATGGACCGCATCCCGTTCCCGCGGCCGGACGACCCGCTGATGAGCGCCCGTCAGAAGGACGTCGAGCAGCGCGGCGGCAACGGCTTCATGGCGGTCGCCGCCACCCATGCGGCGCTGCTGATGGCGCAGGGCGCGGGCCGACTGGTCCGGGCGGCGGACGACCGCGGCGTGGTCGCGGTGCTCGACCCCCGGGTGGCGACCAAGCGGTACGGCGGCTTCTTCCGGTCCTCGATGCCGGAGTTCTGGTACACGACCGACCGCAACCAGGTGCGGCGCTCGCTGGCGGCGATCGACGCCTCGGCCGCGCCGGTGCGGCCGGTGGTGAAGCGCGGCTGAGGCGTACCCGGGCTGCCTGAGGGCCGGGCCGGACAACCGGAGGGGCTCCCGCGGAAACCGCGTGGAGCCCCTTCCGGTCTGCCCTGCCGGTGCTGTTCGTCGTGCCTTCGGTGCCGGTGATGCCGGGCTGCTGAACCAGGCCCCCCGGAGCCGGTCCCAGCCGGTCCGCAGCCGCCCGGAGCCGGCTCAGAGCCGGCGGAGCACCGCCACGACCTTGCCCAGGATGGTCGCGTTGTCGCCGTTGATGGGCTCGTACGCGGGGTTGTGCGGCATCAGCCAGATCCGCCCGTCCTCGCGCTTGAGGCGCTTCACGGTGGCCTCGCCGTCGATCATGGCGGCCACGATGTCGCCGTTCTCGGCGACCGGCTGGCGGCGGACGGTGACCCAGTCGCCGTCGCAGATGGCCGCCTCGATCATCGAGTCGCCGCGCACGGTGAGCGCGAACAGCTCGCCCTCGCCGACCAGTTGGCGGGGGAGCGGGAAGACGTCCTCGACCGTCTGCTCGGCCAGGATCGGACCGCCCGCGGCGATCCGGCCGACCAGCGGGACGTACGAGGTCGACGGGCGCCCGGCCGTCTCGGCGGTGTTCGGGCGGGCGACCTCGACGCCGCGCACCTCGTAGGCGCGCGGGCGGTGCGGGTCGCGGCGCAGGAAGCCCTTGCGCTCCAGCGCCATCAGCTGGTGGGCGACCGAGGAGGTGCTGGAGAGGCCGACCGCCTGGCCGATCTCACGCATGGACGGCGGGTACCCGCGGCGCTGGACGGAGTCCCGGATGACCTCGATGACGCGCCGCTGGCGTTCGGTCAGGCCGGCCTCGTCGGTGCGGATCCCGGGGGGGCGTCCTGGCATCGAACGGGTCGGTGCCGGGTGGCTGTCGTCGAGGACGGCTGCGTGCTCGATCGGCTGGTCGGGGACGCGGCCCTGGGTCGATACGGCCGTGCCGGTGAGGCGGTGTTCCTCGGTGCGGTCCATGCTGGCGTCCACGCTCTGCTGATTCGTGGTGCGCTGCCCCACCTTGAGCTGGGAGTGTTCCTGCACCGGGATGGTGTTGGTTTCGATGGTGTTCACGGCGGCCCCTCTCGACGGCTTCCCTCTCCCTTTTCCAGCCCAACGGCACCTCCTATCGAAAGGTTGCGCCAAACACACGTTCGAGTGAATTATTCGGGAGTTGGCTGACTCGATCAAGGCTTTGTTGTACATCGATTAACTGTTCGAGTCCGGAACGGCCCCGCGAGGCTCCCGAGGGGCTCCCGGGAGGCTCCCGAGGGTCGACACGCCAGGGGCTGTACTTCCCTCCAATGCCTACATGTAGTGGCTAGAGTCCTCTCCGGTCCCAGGTCTAGTGGTGTCCGGGTGTGATCGGCTTGCCGAAGCGGGGTCTGCATCGCTTAGACTCGACTGGTCCGCACGTCATGCCATGGAGGGATCCTCAGGTGCACTGCCCCTTCTGCCGGCACTCCGACAGCCGTGTTGTCGACAGCCGGACCACCGAGGACGGCAGCTCCATCCGCCGTCGCCGGCAGTGCCCGGACTGCGCCCGCCGCTTCACCACCGTGGAGACGGCCGCGCTGATGGTGATCAAGCGGAGCGGCGTCACCGAACCCTTCTCCCGCGAGAAGGTCATTTCCGGAGTCCGCAAGGCCTGTCAGGGCCGACCGGTCACCGAGGACGCCCTCGCCCAGCTCGGCCAGAAGGTCGAGGAGTGCGTGCGGGCCAGCGGAAACGCCGAGCTCACCACCCACGACGTGGGCCTGGCCATACTCGGACCGCTCAAGCAGCTCGACGTCGTCGCCTTCCTGCGCTTCGCCAGCGTCTACCAGGCGTACGACGGACTCGAAGACTTCGAGGCCGCCATCGCGGAACTCCGCGCCGAGCGGCCCTTCCCCGCGGAGGACGGCACCTGTGTGACCGTCCCCGCCGCCGCGCCCTAAGGCGGGCGAGCGGCAGCGGCCCCCGGGCCGATGCACACCGGCCCCCCGGGGCCCTCGCGTGCCCGAAAACGGTGCGCAGAACATCACAAACCGTGCGTAGGCAGACAGCGGCCTGGCTGCCCGCACACCAGGAGAAGCGAACCAGCGGTGCCCGGAAGTTTCGGGGCACTTTGGGCGTTTGCCCAGGAGGAGGAGCGAGAAGTGACAGACACCACGAGCGGTTCCGCACGCGGGTCGAAGTCCGAGAAGGCCACCGCCAAGGGCGCCGGCAAGGCCCCCAAGGGAGGCCTGCGGATCGAGCGCATCTACACCACCCCTGGCGTCCACCCCTACGACGAGGTCCGCTGGGAGCGCCGCGACGTCGTCATGACCAACTGGCGTGACGGATCGATCAACTTCGAGCAGCGCGGCGTGGAGTTCCCCGACTTCTGGTCGGTCAACGCCGTCAACATCGTCACGTCCAAGTACTTCCGCGGCGCCGTCGGCACCCCGCAGCGCGAGTGGAGCCTCAAGCAGATCATCGACCGCGTGGTGCTCACCTACCGCGCCGCCGGCGAGAAGAACGGCTACTTCGCCACCCCGGGCGACGCCGAGGTCTTCGAACACGAGCTGACCCACGCCCTCCTCCACCAGGTGTTCAGCTTCAACTCGCCGGTCTGGTTCAACGTCGGCACCAAGCAGCCCCAGCAGGTCAGCGCCTGCTTCATCCTGGCCGTCGACGACTCCATGGAGTCGATCCTCGACTGGTACAAGGAAGAGGGCATGATCTTCAAGGGCGGCTCCGGCGCCGGCCTCAACCTCTCCCGCATCCGCTCCTCCAAGGAGCTCCTCTCCTCCGGCGGCAACGCCTCGGGCCCGGTCTCCTTCATGCGCGGCGCCGACGCCTCGGCCGGCACCATCAAGTCCGGCGGCGCCACCCGCCGCGCCGCCAAGATGGTCGTCCTCGACGTCGACCACCCCGACGTCGAGGCCTTCATCGAGACCAAGGTGAAGGAGGAGGAGAAGATCCGCGCCCTGCGCGACGCGGGCTTCGACATGGACCTCGGCGGGGACGACATCACCTCCGTCCAGTACCAGAACGCCAACAACTCGGTCCGCGTCTCCGACGAATTCATGACCGCCGTCGAGAACGGCACCGAATTCGGCCTGCGCGCCCGGATGACCGGCGAGGTCATCGAGACCGTCGACGCGAAGAAGCTCTTCCGCAAGATGGCCGAGGCCGCCTGGGCCTGCGCCGACCCCGGCATCCAGTACGACTCCACCATCAACCACTGGCACACCTGCCCGGAGTCCGGCCGCATCAACGCGTCCAACCCCTGCTCCGAGTACATGCACCTGGACAACTCCAGCTGCAACCTCGCCTCGCTCAACCTGATGAAGTTCCTGCGCGAGGACGACTCGTTCGACGCGGTGACCTTCGCCAAGGTCGTCGAGCTCGTCATCACCGCGATGGACATCTCCATCTGCTTCGCCGACTTCCCCACCGAGAAGATCGGCGAGACCACCCGCGCCTACCGCCAGCTCGGCATCGGCTACGCCAACCTCGGCGCCCTGCTGATGGCCACCGGCCACGCCTACGACAGCGAGGGCGGCCGGGCCCTGGCCGGCGCCATCACCTCGCTGATGACCGGCACCGCCTACCGCCGCGGCGCCGAGCTCGCCGGCGTCGTCGGCCCGTACGACGGCTACGCCCGCAACGCCGCCCCGCACCAGCGGGTCATGAAGCAGCACGCGGACGCCTCGCTGGCCGGCGTCTCGGTCGACGAGCTGGACGCCCCCGTCTGGGCCGCCGCCAACGAGACCTGGACCGACGTACTCCGGATCGGCGCGCAGAACGGCTTCCGCAACGCCCAGGCGTCGGTGCTCGCCCCGACCGGCACCATCGGCCTGATGATGGACTGCGACACCACCGGCGTCGAGCCCGACCTCGCCCTGGTCAAGTTCAAGAAGCTCGTCGGCGGCGGCTCGATGCAGATCGTCAACGGCACCGTCCCGCGCGCCCTCAAGCGCCTCGGCTACCAGGACGAGCAGGTCGAGGCGATCGTCGCCCACATCGCCGAGCACGGCAACGTCGTCGACGCGCCCGGCCTGAAGACCGGGCACTACGAGGTCTTCGACTGCGCGATGGGCGAGCGAGTCATCTCGGCGATGGGCCACGTGCGGATGATGGCCGCGATCCAGCCCTGGATCTCCGGCGCCATCTCCAAGACCGTGAACATGCCCGAGGTCGCCACCGTCGAGGAGATCGAGGAGATCTACTTCGAGGCGTGGAAGATGGGCGTCAAGGCGCTCGCAATCTACCGCGACAACTGCAAGGTCGGGCAGCCGCTCTCGGCCAAGACCAAGGCCTCCGCGAGTGAGTCCAAGACCGAGCAGGCCCCGGCCGCCGCGGTCGAGAAGGTCGTCGAGTACCGCCCGGTCCGCAAGCGCCTGCCCAAGGGCCGTCCCGGCATCACGACCTCCTTCACGGTGGGCGGCGCCGAGGGCTACATGACCGCCAACTCCTACCCGGACGACGGCCTCGGCGAGGTCTTCCTGAAGATGTCCAAGCAGGGCTCGACCCTCGCGGGCATGATGGACGCCTTCTCCATCGCCGTCTCGGTCGGCCTCCAGTACGGCGTGCCGCTGGAGACCTACGTCTCGAAGTTCACCAACATGCGCTTCGAGCCGGCCGGTCTGACCGACGACCCGGACGTGCGGATGGCGCAGTCGATCGTCGACTACATCTTCCGCCGCCTGGCGCTGGACTTCCTGCCGTTCGAGACCCGCTCCGCGCTGGGCATCCACTCCGTCGAGGAGCGCCAGCGCCACCTGGAGACCGGCTCCTACGAGCCGCTGGAGGCCGAGGAGCTCGACACCGAGACCCTCGCCCAGTCCGCCCCCGTGGCCAAGCCCGCCGCCCCGGCGCCCCAGGCCGCCCCGGCCCAGGCCCACAACTCGACCGAGCTGATCGAGATCCAGCTCGGCCTGAACGCGGACGCCCCGCTCTGCTTCTCCTGCGGTACCAAGATGCGCCGCGCCGGCAGCTGCTACCTCTGCGAGGGCTGCGGCTCCACCAGCGGCTGCAGCTGATCCGCTCGAACCCGCTGACCGCGTAGGTCGCCCTCCGGGGCTCTGAGGCGGGGCGAGGACTTCGGTCCTCGCCCCGCCTTTTCGCATGTCCGGGCACTGTGGTGTCAACCAGGGTTGACAGGGTGCGGGTGTCAACCTAGGTTGACGGTATGAGCGAGAGCAGGGAACTCGCGGCGGCGGCGGGCAGTCGGGATCCGGCTGTGGGGCTGCGGGCCGTGCGGGCGCTGCGCGGGCTGGCGGACCGGTTGGAGGGTCTGCAGGTGCGCAATGCGCGGGATCAGGGCTGGTCGTGGCAGGACATCGCGATCTGCCTGGGGGTCAGTCGACAGGCGGTGCACAAGAAGTACGCCCGGCGCGCGGCCGGGGGCGGGGACGAGGACGGAGGCTGAGCGATGTTCGAACGGTTCACGGAGGCGGCGCGGCAGGTCGTGGTCGGCGCGCAGCAGGAGGCGGTGGAGCTCAAGCACGGGCACATCGGGACGGAGCACCTGCTGCTGGCGATCCTGGCCGAGCCCGCGGACCCGGCGGCGGCGGTCCTGGTGGAGGCCGGGCTGGACCACGCCGCCGCGGTGAAGGCGGTGCGGCGGCTGCTCGGACCCGGGGACGACGCGGAGGCGCTGGCCGCGATCGGGGTGGACCTGGGCGCCGTGCGCGAGGCCGTGGAGGCGGCGTTCGGGGAGGGGGCGCTGGACGGTCCGGGGGCCGAGCCCGCACCGCCGCGGCGGCGCGGGTGGTTCCGCTCCGAGTCGTTCGGCAGGCACGTGCCGTTCACGGCGCGGGCGAAGAAGGCGCTGGAGCTGTCCCTGCGGGAGTCGTTGCGGCTGAAGTCCAAGGAGATCGGGTCCGGGCACCTGCTGCTCGGGGTGCTGCGCGAGGGGGACGGGCTGGGGGCCAAGGTGGTCGCCGACCACGGGCTGGACTTCGCCGCCGTGCGGCGGGCGGTGGAGGCCGTGCTCTAGCGGGCCGGTCGGGGGTGCGGCGGTCGAGGGGGAGTGGTCGGCGGGCGGGGTGCGTGTGCTGCGGGCGGCGGGGTGGCCCGGAGTGCGGTAACTGCGGGTGAGTGTCGGGTCGAACGGAAGGGCGGTTTCGCCTGTGCTCCGTCGACGAAGGGGACTGACCGTCAACTCGTCGGTTGAGGGCAAAGCCTGAATGGATATGATCGGCCCACTGCGTGAACCGATCAGCCGCCCGGAGACGTTTCACCACGTCAGCCGGGCGGTCGCGCTTCCGCCCCTGCCCCGCCGTCGGTACCTCCCCCGAACCCCGGATGGTCCCGCCGACACCGTTCGTCGCCGAGGACCGCACAGATGAGAGCACCCGCCAGCCCCGCCGGCGAGCAGACCCGACGACCGGTGGCGCGCATCGCGGCCCTGACGTCGGGCGCCGTACTGCTCGGGGCGGTGGCCGCACCGGTCGGCGTCTCCCGGGCCCTCGACGCCGACCGGCCACTGACCGCCGCAGCGGTCGGCGCGGTCGCCGTGCTCTGGTTCATCGCCGTCGGCGTGGCCGCCACCGTTGCCGCCAAGGCCCGCCGACTGGCCGCCGCACTGGCGGCGCAGCAGGCCGAGACCGACGCCGCGCTCGGTACCGCCCACGCCGCCCAGCAGGCGTACGCCGGGGCCAGGGCCGAGGCGTCCGCGGCCCGTTCCGAGCGCGACCGGGCCCGGGCCGAGGCGGTCCGGGCCGAAGCCGAACTGGTCGCCGCCCGCGCCGAGCTGGACCGGCTGAACGCAGAGGTCGAGGCAGACCGGGAGCGCCGCGCCGAACTGGACCGGATCGCCGACGGGGTGCTGCCCGAGGTGGTGGCGAAGCTCAGGTCAGGTGCGTCCGTGGACCGCGTGCTCGCTGCCCACCGCAGGCACCCCCAGTACCCGCTGCTGCACGCCGTCGCCGAGGAGGTCGCCCGGGGCGAGAAGCTGCGGGCCGCCGCCCTCGCTGTCTGCGCGACCGCCGCCGGACGCGTCCAGGCGCTCGCCACCGGGATGCACGCGGAACTGCGCGAGATGCAGCACCGGCACGACGAGGAGGTGCTCGGCGACCTGCTGCGGCTCGACCACTCGACGGCGCAGGCCGGCCGGATGGCCGACACCATCGCGGTGCTCACCGGTGCCCGGTCGGGCCGGCGCTGGGCGAAGCCGATCGCGGTGGAGTCGGTGCTGCGCGGGGCGCTCGGCCGGATCGGCGCCTACCAGCGGGTGCGGCTGCACAACGCCAGCACCGCCGCGGTGGCCGGCTACGCGGCCGAGGGCGTCATGCACGCGCTGGCCGAACTGCTGGACAACGCGACCAACTTCTCCGCCCCGCCCGCCGAGGTGCACGTCTACGTCGAGGAGGTGCCGGCCGGCCTCGCGGTCTCCGTGGAGGACAGCGGCCTGGGCCTGAACGACAGTTGGCTGCGCCGTGCCGAACGGGCGGTCTCCGCCGAGCCGCTGGACCTCGCCACGCTGTCGGCCGGTACCAGGCTCGGGCTGGCCGTGGTCGGTGCGCTGGCCCGCAAGCACGGGCTGCAGATCTCCTTCCGGCCCTCGGCGCGCGGCGGCACGGGCGTGGTGATGCTGATTCCGGCGCAGCTGGTCACGCACCCCACGCCGGAGTCCGCCCCGGCGCCCGAGCCCGAGCGGCAGCCCGTACCGGCGTCCGCGCGCCCGCAGCTGTCGGCGCCCGCCCCCGTGCGCGCCGTGGAGCGTGCGGTCGAGCGCGGCGTCGGGCGCGTCGGTGAGCGTGCCGCCGAGCGCGCCGGGTCGGCGGCGCCGTCCGGCCCCGGGCTGGCCGCCGCACCGACGCCCGCGGTGACCGACAGCGGCCTGCCGCAGCGCCGGCGCGGCCAGACGCTGGCGGCCGGGACCTCCAGGACCTCGCCCCCCGCCTCCGCGGCCTCCCCGGCCGTGGCGGCCCCCGCCGGGACCGCCCCCGCGCCCCTCTCCCTCCCTGCTGCCCCCGCCGGCACCGGTGCGTCCGACGCGAAGCCCGTCCGGGGCGACGCGGTGAGCGCCGCCGCCCGGTTCGGGGCCTTCCGCAGGGCTGCCCTGCAAGCCCAGAGCGGCGGTGCGCCCACCACACGCCCCGCCGACGACACCCTCACTGACGCTTCCCCCGTCTCCGAGAAGGACTCCTGATGAGCAGCGCAACCGACCGCGACCTCGACTGGCTGTTGGACAACCTGCTGAGCGGTACCCCGGGCGCCCGCCACGCCCTGGTGCTGTCGGCCGACGGCCTCAAGCTCTGCCACACCGCCGGGCTCACCACCGACCAGGCCGACCAGTTGGCCGCGATCGCCTCCGGCATGCAGAGCCTGGCGCACGGCGCGTCGATCGAGTTCGGCGACGGCAGCGGCGGCGTGCGGCAGTCGATGACCGAGTTCCACGGCGGCATCCTGTGCATCGTGGCGGCCGGCGAGGGTGCCCACCTGGCCGTGGTGACCGACGACGAGGCGGACGTGGGCGTGGTCGGCCACAACATGCACGGCCTGATCGAGCAGATCGGCGTCCACCTGAGCGCCCCGGCGCGCGAGCCCGGGGCCGAGGCCGGTGACGGGTCCGGCGCCGAGGCCGATGAGAGCGCCCGGGCATGAGCGCCGGGCCGGTCCTGCCGGGTCGTGACGACGATCCGGACCGCCTCTACACCATCACCCGGGGCCGCAGCCGGTCGCCGGAGAACGCCTTCGATCTGGTCACCCTGATCGTGGCCGAGCGGGAGCCCGCGCCCGGCATGCAGTCCGAGCACGTGCGGATCCTGCGGATGTGCGAAGCCCCGACCGCGGTGGTGGAGATAGCCGCCGAACTGGCGCTGCCCGTCTCGGTGGTGAAGATCCTGCTCGGCGATCTGCTGGAGACCCGGGCGATCACCGCCCGCCATCCCAGGTTCGCGCCGAACAAGGCGAAGCTGCCCGATCTCGACACGTTGAAGCAGGTGCTCCATGGACTCCAACGGCTCTGAGCTGCCGGTCGCCCGCGCCGGGCTGCCGTCCGGACGCACCCCGCTGCGCAGCACCGCCGACAACGCGCTGAAGATCGTCGTGGTCGGCGGGTTCGGCGTGGGCAAGACCACGCTGGTGGGTGCGGTCAGTGAGATCCGTCCGCTGACCACCGAGGAGACGATGACCAAGGCGGGCGAGGGGATCGACGACCTCTCGGGCGTCCGGAGCAAGCGCTCCACCACGGTCGCGTTCGACTTCGGCCGCATCACGCTGTCGGAGAGCCAGGTGCTCTACCTGTTCGGCGCGCCCGGGCAGGAACGTTTCTGGTTCCTCTGGGACCGCCTCTTCACCGGTGCCCTCGGCGCGGTCGTGCTGGTCGACACCCGGCGCCTGGCGGACTCCTGGTACGCCATCGACCGGCTGGAGCACCACGGCACCCCGTTCATCGTGGCGCGCAACAACTTCGACGAGCCCACCCACACCCTCGACCAGGTCCGCGAGGCGCTGGACCTGCCGCCCGAGGTGCCGCTGGTCGACTGCGACGCCCGCGACCGCGAGTCCGGCAAGCAGGTGCTGATCGAACTGGTCCGCCACCTGGCCGCCCGGGTGGAGGCCGCCGCGGCCGAGCCCGGCGCGGTGTCCGCCTCCGGGCACCCCGCAGCCGAGCGGCCCGCCGCCACCGCCCCGTACGAGGAGAGCACCCAGTGACCGAGCCCGCCGCCACCCCGCCCCCGGGCTGCCCGGCGCACGCCGGCGCCACCCCGCTGTACGGGCCGCGCTTCCAGACCGACCCGTCGCAGGTCTACCGCGAGATGCGGGCCGACCACGGCCCCGTCGCCCCGGTCGAACTGGCCGGCGGCGTCCCCGCCTGGCTGGTCATCGGCTACCGCGAACTGCAGCAGGTGACCGCCCAGCCGCAGCTGTACGGCCGCGACTCCACCCGCTGGAACGCCTGGCCGAGCATCCCCGAGGAGTGGCCGCTCAAGCCGATGATGGCGCCCGTGCCGTCGATCCTCTACGCCGAGGGCGTGGAGCACCGCCGCCGCTCCAGTGCGGTCACCGACGCGCTCGCCGCGATCGACCCGTACGAGCTGCGCAAGCACTGCGAGGAGGTCGCGGACCGGCTGATCGACGAGTTCGCCGGGCGCGGCGAGGCGGACCTCGTCGCCGAGTACGCCCACCGGATGCCGCTGCTGGTGCTCTGTCGCCTGCTCGGACTGGGCGAGGAGCAGGCGCCGGTCCTGATCGAGGGCCTGCTGACCATGCTCGACGGCGGCCCGGACGCCCCGGCCGGCGCCCAGCGGCTGCTCGCGGTGATGCTCGAACTCGTGCGGGAGAAGGAGGAGTTCCCCGGCCACGACCTGGCCTCCTCGATGCTGCAGCACGCGGCCGGCCTCACCCACGAGGAGGTCATGCGCGACCTGCGGGTGCTGCTCATCGCGGGCCACCAGCCGTGCTCGTACTGGATCTCCAACGCCATGCGGCTGATGCTGACCGACGAGCGGTTCGCCGCCTCGCTGTCGGGCGGGCGGCGGAGCGTGAGCCAGGCGCTGAACGAGGCGCTCTGGGAGGACACCCCGACGCAGATCTTCGCGGGTCGCTGGGCCACCAGGGACACCCAGCTGGGCGGGCAGCGGATCGCCGCGGGCGACATGGTGCTGCTCGGGCTGGCCGGGGCCAACGCCGATCCGTCGGTGCGCGGCGCGGACGGCCGTCCGGCCGAGGGCAACCGGGCGCACATGAGCCACTCGTACGGCGAGCACGGCTGCCCGTTCCCGGCGCAGGAGGCCGCCGAGGTGATGGCGACGACGGCGATCGAGGTCCTGCTCGACCGGCTGCCCGACCTGCGGCTCGCGGTCGCCGAGCACGCGCTGGTGTGGCGGCCGTCGGCGTGGGTGCGCGGGCTGGTGGCGTTGCCGGTCGCGTTCACCCCGGGTTACGTCCTCTGAGCGTCGGCCCCGACGCCGCGCGGACGCCGTTCGGACGCCGCGCGGAGGCCGTGCGGACGCCGTGCGGGGTCTGCCCCCGAACCGAATCGAAGGAGAGCTGTGCCGATGACCGCCCCGATCGTCCTCGACCCGCTGGCACGGGACAACGCCGCCGAGGGGGCGCTGCTGCGTGCCGCGGGCCCGGCGGTGCCGGTGGAACTGCCCGGCGGGGTCGCCGCCTGGGCGGTGACGCAGCACGCCGCCGCGCGTGAGCTGCTGACCGATGCGCGGCTGGTGAAGGACGCCGCGCACTGGGCGGCGTTCCAGCGCGGCGACGTGCCGAAGACCTGGCCGCTGATCGGCCTGGCGGTGCCGGGCCCGAGCATGGTGACCACCGACGGTGCCGAGCACCGGCGGCTGCGGGCGCTGGTGGCGCAGGCGTTCACCCCGCGCCGGGTGGAGCTGATGCGCCCCCGCGTCGAGGAGGTGACCGGGGAGCTGCTGGACGCCCTGGCGGCGGGGGAGCGGGAGGTGGACCTCAAGTCGGCGTTCGCCTTCCCGCTGCCGATGACGGTGATCTGCTCGCTGCTCGGGGTGCCGGAGTCCGATCACGCCCATCTGCGGGACCTCTACGAGCGGTTCTTCGGGATCCGCCCGAACCCGGAGGGCATCCAGGCGACGATCGCCGGCCTGAACGCCTTCGTCAACGACGTGGTGGCGCAGCGGCGGGCGCGGCCGGGTGACGACCTGGCGAGCGCGCTGCTGGCGGCGGACGTCGAGGGCGGCGGGCTGAGCGACGCGGAGGCGGCGGCCACCCTGCGGGTGATCATCGCGGCGGGCCACGAGACGACGGTCAACCTGATCGCCAACGCGGTGCAGGCGCTGCTGACCCATCCGGAGCAGCTGGCGCTGGTCCGCTCGGGCGAGGTGGGCTGGGACGCGGTGGTCGAGGAGTCGCTCCGCTGGACGCCGCCGACCAGCAACTTCCTGTTCCGGTTCACGACCGAGGACGTGAAGGTCGACGACGTGGTGATCCCGAAGGGTGAGCCGGTGCTGATCTCGTACAACGCGATCGGGCGGGACGCCGGGCAGCACGGGGAGACGGCGGAGCTGTTCGACGTCCGGCGGGAGCCGATCCGGCACCTGTCGTTCGGACACGGTCCGCACGTCTGCCCGGGTTCGCCGCTGGCGCGGCTGGAGGCGGGGGTGGCACTGCCGGCGCTGTTCGAGCGGTTCCCGGAGCTGGCGCTGGGGGTGCCGGCGGAGGAGCTGCGGCCGAGCGGTTCGCTGGTCGTCAACGCGTTGAAGGAGTTGCCGGTCCGGCTGTGACCGGTGCCGTGCGGCGGCGGTCGGCGGGTCCTGCGGGGTTCCGGCCGGCCGCCGCTCGCGTTCCGCCGGGGGCAGGGCGGGGGTGGGCGTCGGGGGTGGGCGGGGCGCCTCGGTCCGGGTGGGGTGGTGCGGCCGCGGGGAGACGGGCACCGGCCCTGCGGACGGGTCACGAGTGCGGCACGTGCGGGTGAAGGTCGCACGCGGACCTTGGCGGAGGATGGCGGCTGGGCTACCGTCGACGGATCGGCCGTGCGGTCCGCCGCTCGTCCGGCCCACTGTCGATCTCCGGTACAGCGCAATGTCGTTCTGTCTTACTGCTGGCGCTCGCCGCCCTGGCAAGGAGGACCGCATTGACCCCCATCCCGAACCCGTCGTCCGCCGCGTCGTCCGCATCGACCGTGCCGTCCGCCCCGTCCGCATCCGGTGTGCCGTTGGGATCGACCGCGCCGCCCGTGCGCGCCCCGCGCCTCGCCCGGTCCGCAGGCCGCCGCCGGAGACTGGCGGTGCCGGCCCTGCTGGCGGCGCTGGCGCTGACCGCGGCGTGTTCCAACACCTCGGACGACTCGGGCGGCGGTGGATCCGGTACGGCCGCGACGCTCACCGGTGACTGTGCCAAGTTCCAGCCGTACGCGGGGCATTCGGGCAGCAAGGTGACGATCTTCGCCTCGATCCGCAGCCCGGAGTCGGACAACCTGGAGAAGTCCTGGGCGGACTTCAGCCGTTGCACCGGCATCAGGATCGTCTACGAGGGCACCTCGGACTTCGAGTCCCAGTTGCCGGTGCGGGTGGCGGGCGGCAACGCCCCGGACTTCGCGATCATCCCGCAGCCGGGGCTGCTGGCCCAGATGGTCAAGAGCGGGAAGGTGGTCAAGCCGCCCGCGCAGACGGTCGCCAACCAGGAGAAGTGGAGCCCGGTCTGGAAGACCTACGGCTCGGTGAACGGCACCTTCTACGCGGCGCCGATGAGCGCCAACATGAAGTCGCTGGTCTGGTACTCGCCGAAGGCGTTCAAGCAGTCCGGGTACGAGGTGCCGAAGACCTGGGCCGAGCTGATGGCCCTGAGCGACCGGATCGCCCGGGCGGGCGGCGGAAAGCCCTGGTGCGGGGGCATCGCCTCGGGCACGGCCACCGGCTGGCCGGCCACCGACTGGCTGGAGGAGGTGGTGCTCGGGACGTACGGCGGCGAGGTGTACGACCAGTGGGTGAGCCACCAGGTGAAGTTCTCCGACGAGAAGATCACCACGGCGATGCGGACCGTCGCCGACTGGATGCAGAACCCGGCCTGGGTCAACGGCGGCTACGGCGACGTGAAGTCGATCGCCACCACGACGTTCCAGGACGCGGGTGCGCCGATCCTGACCGGCAAGTGCTACATGCTCCAGCAGGCGTCCTTCTACCAGGCGCAGTGGCCGCAGGGCACGAAGATCGCCGAGGACGGCGACATCTTCGCCTTCCGGCTGCCGGCGGTGAACCCGGCGATCGCGAACCCGGTGGAGGGCGGCGGCGAGTTCGTCACGGCGTTCTCCGACCGGCCCGAGGTGCAGGCGGTGCAGAACTACCTGTCCAGTTCGGACTGGGCCAGCAGCCGGGTGAAGACCGCCACCGGCTGGGTGTCGGCGAACCAGGGCGTGGACAAGTCGCTGTACACGGACCCGATCGACAAGCTCTCCGCCGCGGCCCTCACCGACCCGTCGGCGACCTTCCGCTTCGACGCCTCCGACCTGATGCCGGCCGCGGTCGGCGCCGGGCAGGAGTGGAAGTCGCTGACCGCGTGGTTCGCCGAGGGCCAGTCCATCCAGAAGACGGCCGCGGACATCGACGCGGCCTGGCCGAGGTGACGGCGGCCGTTCCAGGGACCACCTGCCGAGGGCGGTGCGGGGCCACCCACCCGCACCGCCCGCCCCTCCCCGTGGCACCGTGCCGCGTGCGCCGCCCGGCTCCGCCGCGGGCGGGCCTGGCGGTGCGCTCCTCCGACCGCTCGGTCCCCTCGCACCGTTCCCACCGTCCCGTCCCCACCGTCCCCACCGGAAAGGACGAACAGCCATGCCCGTACCCGACGCGGTGCTGACCGCGGGTGCCTGGGACGACGCGGCGATCAAGTTCGGCAACGGCCTGGGCGCGATCGCCGGCTTCCTCGGCATCCTGCTGCTGGTCTTCTTCGCCGCCGGCCGGGCCACCGGCCGGATCGCCCGTCCGCTCGCCGCCGCGGTCTTCCTCGGGCCGGCCGCCCTGCTGCTCCTGGTCGGCCTGGTCGTCCCACTGGTCCGCACGGTCTACCTCAGCCTGTACAGCGACGACAGCAGCCGCTTCGTCGGCGGGGAGAACTTCGGCTGGGCGCTGACCTCCGACACCATCCGTGAGGTCCTGCTGACCACGGGGCTCTGGCTGGTGGTCGCCCCGCTGGCCGCCACCGGGCTCGGCCTGCTGCTGGCCCTGCTGGTGGACCGGATGCGCGGGCAGGCGGTCTACAAGTCGCTGATCTTCATGCCGATGGCGATCTCGCTGGTCGGCGCGTCGATCATCTTCAAGTTCGTCTACGAGTCCCGCGACCCCTCGCAGCAGCAGATCGGCCTGCTGAGCCAGCTCGCCATCTCGCTCGGCTGGGAGAACCCGCCGAACTGGATGCTCGCCCAGCCGCTCAACACCTTCCTGCTGATGGCGGTGATGGTCTGGGTGCAGACCGGCTTCGCGATGGTGGTGCTCTCCGCCGCGATCAAGGCGATCCCCGACGAGGTCACCGAGGCGGCCCGGCTGGACGGGGCGAGCGGCGTGCGGCTGTTCTGGTACGTCACGGTGCCGATGATCCGCACCACGGTGGTCGTCGTGCTCACCACGGTCATGATCACCACGCTGAAGGCGTTCGACATCGTCCGCACCATGACCGGGGGCAACTTCGGCACCCAGGTGCTCGCCAACGAGATGTACTCGCAGTCGTTCGTGCAGTTCGACACCGGGCGGGGCAGCGCACTCGCGGTGATCCTCTTCCTCGCGGTGCTGCCGCTGGTGGCCTACAACATCGTCCAGCTGCGCAAGGAGCGTGAGGTCCGATGAGCGGGCACGGGCAGAGCGGCGACGGACAGCGCGGCGACGGCGCCCCGAACACCTCGAACACCCCGGAGACCCCGAACACCCCGGAGACCCCGACGACCCCGACGACCCCGACGACCCCGACGACCCCGGCGACCCCGGCGACCCCGGCGACCCCGAACACCCCGGAGTCGCCGGAGAAGGACGCGGCGAAGACCGGCGTCCGCGCCCGCGGGCTGCGCGAACGGCGTGCGGACGGCTCCGGCGGGCAGCCGGGGGCGGTGCGGAAGGCGTTCAGCAGTCCGCTCGCCTCGGTCTTCGTGATCGCGGTGACCGTCCTGTGGACCATCCCCACCCTGGGCCTGCTGGTGACCTCGCTGCGCCCCAAGCAGGACGTCACGGCCGACGGCTGGTGGAACGTCTTCAGCGACCCCGGCCTGGGTTTCGGCAACTACCACACGGTGCTGTTCGAGGGCGTGTCCGGCAGTTCCAGCGGGCTGATGCCGTTCCTGGTGAACTCGCTGGCCATCAGCATCCCGGCCACCCTGTTCCCGCTGGTCCTGGCGGCGATGGCGGCGTACGGGCTGGCGTGGGTGCGGTTCCGGGGCAGCGACACGGTGTTCTTCGTGATCTTCGCGTTGCAGGTGGTGCCGATCCAGATGGCGCTGATCCCGCTGCTGCAGCTGTTCTCGGACGGGGTGCACCTGGGGTCGGTGGCGGTGATCCCGGCGGTCGACCTGCGGGGCACCTACGCGCCGGTCTGGCTGGCGCACACGATGTTCGCGCTCCCGCTGGCGATCTTCCTGCTGCACAACTTCATCGCGCAGCTGCCGCGGGACCTGATGGAGGCGGCGGTCGTCGACGGGGCCTCGCACTTCAAGATCTTCCGCTCGATCGTGCTGCCGCTCTGCACCCCGGCGCTGGCCTCCTTCGCGATCTTCCAGTTCCTCTGGGTCTGGAACGACCTGCTGGTGGCGCTGACCTTCGCGGGCGGTACGGCGGACGTGGCGCCGATGACGGTCCGGCTGGCGCAGCTGTCGGGTTCCTTCGGCGGCCGGTGGGAGCTGCTGACGGCGGGTGCCTTCCTGTCGATCCTCATTCCGCTGGCGGTGTTCTTCGCGCTCCAGCGGTACTTCGTCCGGGGTCTGCTGGCGGGTTCGGTGAAGGGCTGAACCCCGGGCCCGGCGGGGTGCGGCAACGGCGTCGGCCGAGCAGCGGTGACGTCGCTGGTCGGGCAACGGCAACGGTGAGGGCCGAGCGGTGACGGCGCAGGTCGAGCGACGGCAACCGTGCAGGTCGAGCAACGGTGACGGCAGGGTCAAGGGTTGGCGCACATTCGCCGGGGAATGTGCCGAATCGGAGGACACGAAGGGGACGTTGAGGGTACACCCGTGGGAGGCACTGGGCCGGAGCAGGGCAGGGGGCGGTCATGGCACGGACGGGCATTCGACGATGGCGCGGCAGAGTCGGGGGCGTGCTGGCCGCCTTCGGCACGGTGGTGGCACTGGTGGCGGGCCCCGGGGCCGCGCCCGTGGCGGCCGCACCCGCGACCCTGGGCAACACCGCGGTGGGACCGTCCACCGACACCGGGGACTCCCACTACCTCAACGCCTCCCGGTACGTCACCGGTGCGGCGGGCGGCACGGTCACCAGCATCAGCGTCCACGTCGGCGCCGTCGCCGCGGCGCCCAACAACCAGTACCAGGTGGCGATCTACCGCGACAACGGCGGCAGCCCGGGCACACTGCTCGCCTCCAGCGCCGCGGCCGTGCTCACCGCCGACAGCTGGAACACCGTTCCGCTGACGGCCGCGCTGAGCCCCAGCACGCCGTACTGGCTGGCCTACAACACCAACGGCACCGGCCCGGCCGTCAACAACCTGCACTACAGCGCCGGCGGCACGAGCGCGTACGGCAACGGCGGCCGGACGTACGGCAGCTGGCCGACCGACTTCGGGCCGGTCTCGACGAGCGGGCTGAGCTTCTCGATCTACGCGAGCTACGACGCCGAGGAGCCGCCGCCGCCCCCGGCGCCGGGGGCCGGTCCGGGGGCAGAGGGGCCGGTGCTGCTGGTCACCGATCCGGCCAACCCGTACACCCGCTACCTCGCGGAGATCCTCAAGGCCGAGGGCCTCAACCACTTCAAGCAGGTCGACCTCTCCGCCGTCACCAGCTCGCTGCTCGCCTCGCACGACCTGGTGCTGCTCGGCGAGACCCCGCTGACCACCGCCCAGGTGTCGATGTTCACCACCTGGACCAACGCCGGCGGACGGCTGATCGCGATGCGCCCCGACAAGAAGCTGGCGCCGCTGCTCGGCCTGACCGCGGCCACCGGCACCCGCGGCGACTCCTACCTCAAGGTCGCCACCGGCGCGGCCCCCGGCGCCGGGATCACCGCCGACACCATGGGCTACCACGGCGCCGCCGACCTCTACACGCTGAACGGCGCCACCGCCGTCGCCACCCTGTACAGCAACGCGAGCACCGCGACCGCCAACCCGGCGGTCACCCTGCGCACCGCGGGCTTCGGCCGGGCCGCCGCGTTCACCTACGACCTGGCGAAGTCGGTGGTCCAGACCCGCCAGGGCAACGTCGCCTGGGCCGGACAGCAGCGCGACGGCACCGACAGCTTCGAGGCCAGCGAGATGTTCTTCGGCACCGGCGGGCAGCCCGACTGGAACGACCTCGACAAGGCGATCATCCCGATCGCCGACGAGCAGCAGCGACTTCTCGCCAACCTGATCACGCACATGGACGCCTCGAAGAAGCCGCTGCCCCGCTTCTGGTACTTCCCGCGGGACGTCAAGGCGGTGGTCGTGATGACCGGCGACGACCACGCCGTCGGCGGCACCGCCGGCCGCTGGGACAGCTACGTCGCGCAGAGCCCGCCCGGATGCAACGTGGCCAACTGGGAGTGCATCCGCGCCTCCTCGTACATCTACACCGACGCCCCGCTGACCCCCGCCCAGGCGAAGGCGTACACCGACCAGGGATTCGAGGTCGGGGTGCACATCACCACCGACTGCCGCCCCTGGGGCAGCCCGGCCGACCTGCAGTCGGTCTACGCCGACCAGATCGGCCAGTGGCGGGCCAAGTACCCGTCGCTGCCCAACCCGTCGAGCAGCCGCACGCACTGCGTGGAGTGGGACGACTGGGCGACCCAGGCCAAGACCAAGCGCGCCAACGGCATCCGGCTGGACACCGATTACTACTACTACCCGTCCTCCTTCGTGCAGGACCGGCCCGGGTACTTCAACGGCACCGCCCAGATCATGAAGTTCGCCGACACCGACGGCAGCGTGATCGACACCTACCAGGCGACCACCCAGCTCACCGACGAGTCCGGCCAGTCCTACCCCGGCACCGTCAACACCCTGCTGGACGCCGCCTACGGCAGCAAGGGCTACTACGCGGCGCTCACCGCCAACATCCACACCGACTTCGCGGCCTCCGGCGCCTCCGACGCCGTCATCTCCGCCGCCAAGGCCCGCGGCGTCCCGGTGGTCTCCGGCCGCCAGATGCTCACCTGGCTGGACGCGCGCAACGGCTCGGCGTTCAGCAAGCTGGCCTGGAACAACAACAAGCTGACCTTCGACATCACCGGCGGCGCCACCGGCCTGCGGGCCATGGTGCCGGTCTCCTCGGCCTCCGGCACCCTGCTCGGCATCAGCTCGGGCGGCCAGGCGGTCCCGTACCGGATCGAGACGGTCAAGGGCGTCGCGTACGCGTTCTTCAACGGCGCGGTCGGCTCCTACACCGCCAGCTACGGGCAGGACACCACCGCACCCACCGTCACCGGCACCACCCCGGCCGGCGGTGCCACCGGGGTCGCGCCGACCTCGCCGGTGCGCTTCTCGCTCAGCGAGCCGCTGAACCCGTCCAGCGTGGGCGCCGGGTCGGTGACCCTGCGCACCGCCGGCGGGGCGCAGGTCGCCGGGACGGTCGCCTACGACTCGGCGACCAACGGGGTCGTCTTCACGCCCGGTGCCGAACTCGCCCTGACCACCGGCCACACCGCGACCCTCCAGGGGGTCAGGGACACCTCGGGCAACACCCTGGCGAGCCCCTACGCGTTCTCCTTCACCACCTCCGGCGCGCCGCCGAAGACGATCGGGAACAGCGTGGTCGGCTCGCTGCTCGACGACACCGACTCCAACCACCTCAACGGGAGCCGGATCACCACCGGCGCCGCACCCGTCCCGCTCGACTCGCTGAACGTGCACGTGGGCGCGGTGAGCGCGGCCCCCAACAACCGGTTCCAGGTGGCCGTCTACACCGACGAGGGCGGCTCGCCCGGCACCCTGGTCACCTCCACCGCCACCGGCACCCTGACCGCCAACGGCTGGAACACCGTCCCGGTGGACGTGACGCTGGCCGCCAACACCTCGTACTGGCTGGTCTACAACACCAACGGCACCAGCTCGGCGGTCAACAACATGAACTACTCGACCGGCCCGGTGGGGCAGGGCGCGTACAGCAACACGGTCGTGCCGTTCGGCACCTGGCCGGCGACCTTCGGGCCGGCGGTGAAGAGCTCGCTCGTCTACTCGCTGTACGGGACGTACTGACGGTCTGCGCGCCGGGCGCCGGCTGTAGCTCTGCGCACCTGGTGTCGGCTGCGGCTCTGCGGGGTTGTGTCACAGGTGTGTGACACAACCCCGCAGAGGCATTTTTGAACCTGTTCAGAATGCTCTAGAGTCATCCTCGGTCGCGGCGCTGATCAGCGCCGTTCGGCGGACTGCCCCAAGGGCGGCTTCCGCATGCCCTAGCACTGAGGGGGACTCATGTCCGGAAATCCCATGCCCGCTTCCGCTCCGCAGCCGCCCGGCCCCGAGCGCGCACCGGGCGCTGCGGGCGCACCGGGGCCCGGAGGCGCGCCCGGAGCGCCGTTCGCCGACCCCTACCGGCCGCTGGGCGGCATGGCCGTGCCCCAGCCGTTCGCGTGGCTGCGCCCCAGCGCCCCCGGCGAGCGCGCTCCCGCCGCACCCCGGGTGATCGGCGCCGCCGCCCTCGTCGGCCTGCTGACCGCCTGGATGCTCCCCGACGGACTCGGCGTCAACCTGCTGCTCCTCGCCCTCGCCGCGGCCGTCGGCGCCGGACTCGCCGCCCGCTCGGCCGGCCGCAGGCTCCACCCCTGGACGGCCACCTGGAGCCTGCTCGCGCTCGCCCTGCTCGCCGTGCCCGCGCTGTACGACGCCGGCTGGCCCACCGTGCTGTCGTTCTTCTGCGCACTCGGCCTGGCCTCACTGGCCGTGCACGGGGGCAAGCGCTGGAGCGGCGTCCTGCTCGCCCTGCCCGGAGTCCTCTGGCACCTCGTCCCCGGACTGCTCTGGGCCCGGAACGGCCTGCGCGGCGCCGGTGCGCCCGGACGCGGCAAGGTCGTACCGGTACTCAAGGCGGTCGTGGTCGCCGCCGTGCTGCTCCTCGTGTTCGGCGCGCTCTTCTCCAGCGCCGATGCCGCCATGGCCGACGTCCTGGACAGCCTCACCCCCAGCATCGAGTTCGGCGAACTGCCCGTGCGCTTCGTCCTCTTCATGCTCGGCCTGGCCACCGCACTCGGCTTCGCCCGGATCGCGGCCGCGCCGCGGCGCTGGGACCGCACCGTCGTCAAGCCCGGACGCGAGCGCGGCCGACTGGAGTGGGCCCTGCCGCTGACCGCGCTCAACCTGCTGTTCGGCGCCTTCGCCGTCGTCCAGGCCGTGGTGGTGCTCGGCGGCGGCGACTCCATCGTGCGGAGCACCGGCATGAGCCGCTCCGAGTACGCCCGGCAGGGCTTCTGGCAGCTGGTCACGATCACGGTGCTGACGCTGGTCGTGGTCGCCGTCGCCAAGCGCTGGGCCCCCCGCACCACCGAGTCCGACCGTCGGCTGGCCACCCTGCTGGTCGGCTCGCTCTGCGTGCTCACCCTCACCGTCGTCGCCTCGGCGCTCGGCCGCATGTGGTACTACGTGGACGCCTCCGGGCTCACCCAGCTGCGCCTCTGGGTGCTGGTGGTGGAGATCTGGCTCGGCGTGGTCTTCGTCCTGCTGATCGTCGCCGGACTGCTCCACAAGGCCGCCTGGCTGCCGCGCACCGTCCTGCTCAGCGGCATGGTCACCGCCGCCGTCTACGGACTGATGGGCCCGGACGCGATCATCGCCGAGCAGAACGTCGCCCGCTTCGAGCGCACCGCCCAGATCGACCTGCGCAACGTCCGCTCCCTCTCGCTCGACGCGGTCCCCGCGCTCGACCGGCTCACCGGCGACCACCGGACCTGCGCACTGGAACTGATCCGCTTCGACCTCGACGACAAGCCCCGCCCCTGGTACGCCACCAGCCTCGCCGAGTCCCGGGCCCGGGACGTGTTCCGGAAGCGCCCGGTGTTGGAGCACAGCGCGAGCCGCCTCTCGGGTGCCTGCATGCGGGCCGGCCTGCCAAGCTCGTACAACGACTACCGCTACTGATCCTGCGCCGGTCCGGGGGCGGTGCGGGCTCGTGCGGGCCCGGACTGGGGGTGGTGCGGGGGGGGGGTGGGTGCGGTGCGGTGCGGGGGTGGCCGGAACCCTGGGCGCCTGGAACCCTGGGTGCCGAACGCCGAACGCCGAACGCCGAACGCCGAACGCCGAACGGCTGCGGGCCGGTCGGGAGAGTGATCTCCCGACC
>NZ_JBSGXP010000017.1:0-51537 GCF_053610105.1 Kitasatospora sp. NPDC054939
AGCGGACCCCGGAGGATCCGACGTGCGCGATACTGGGATTGAACCAGTGACCCCTACCGTGTCAAGGTAGTGCTCTCCCGCTGAGCTAATCGCGCCTGGTAAGGCGTTCCTGCAGCGGACCCCGGAGGATCCGACGTGCGCGATACTGGGATTGAACCAGTGACCCCTACCGTGTCAAGGTAGTGCTCTCCCGCTGAGCTAATCGCGCGGGGAGGGCTCCCGGCGAACCGGGGGCACCTCTCGGAGGTGGAGACGGGATTTGAACCCGTGTAGACGGCTTTGCAGGCCGTTGCCTCGCCTCTCGGCCACTCCACCAGGCAACACTCGAAGGACGATCTTACACTGTCCTTCATCGAGCGGACGACGAGATTCGAACTCGCGACCCTCACCTTGGCAAGGTGATGCTCTACCAACTGAGCCACGTCCGCCTGTCTCCCGGGGGCTTCACCGCTTTTCCTCGGCTGCGCTCCCTGGCGACGTGTTGAACTCTAGCGGATTCCCGGGCCAGCTAAAAATCCGTTCCCGCAGCGTGCCGCCCCGGTCCCCGCCGAGCCCCCGGGCGACGGCCGCTCCACGGCCCCGACCGGGGCGGCCGGACGGCTCGCGACAGCACCCTCCGTGACACCCGCAGGTCACCCGGCGCACGCCCGCGCGACGCACCACTGTGCCCGCGCCCCCGACCTACACTTCAGGCACCGCACCCGAGCAAGCCCGCGCAGGAGAACCGTGTCCGGCCCCACCGACCCCCGTACCCCCCTCGCCCGTTTCGGCGGCCTCCTCGCCACCGGACTGCGCGACGTCACCTCGGACCCGGCCGCGCTCGACTCCGCCGGCCACTGGGCGGTCGCGTACGACTTCGAGGGCCGGCTCACCTGCGCCCGCTTCGAACACGTCCGCCCCGACCCGGCGCCCCCAGCCACCGCCGGCTGGCTCGGCCCCGACCCGGCGGGCTGGCACACCTCCCTCGACCGCGCCGCCTACACCGCGGGCGTCCGCCGCATCCGCGAGCACATCGCGGCCGGCGAGGTCTACCAGGCCAACCTCTGCCGGGTCCTCACCGCGCCGCTGCCCGACCCCGCCCGCACCGACGTCGACGCCCTCACCGGCCTGCTCGCGCGCGGCAACCCCGCCCCGTACGCGGGCACGATCCGGCTGCCCGACCACGGCATCGAGATCGCCACCGCCTCGCCCGAGCTCTACCTGCGCCGCGACGGCCGCACCGTCTCCTCCGGGCCGATCAAGGGCACCGGACGCACCGAGCACGACCTGCTCGACAAGGACCACGCCGAGAACGTGATGATCGTCGACCTGGTCCGCAACGACCTCGGCCGCGTCTGCGACACCGGCACCGTCACCGTGCCCGACCTGTGCGCGGTCGAGAAGCACCCCGGCCTGGTCCACCTGGTCTCCACCGTGCAGGGCACCCTGCGCCCGGACGCCGGCTGGCCCGAGCTCTTCGCGGCGACCTTCCCGCCCGGCTCGGTCACCGGAGCCCCCAAGTCCAGCGCCCTGCGCATCATCGACGCCCTGGAGACCGCCCCCCGCGGCCCCTACTGCGGTGCCGTCGGCTGGGTCGACGCCGACCGCGGCACCGGCGAACTCGCCGTCGGCATCCGCACCTTCTGGATCGACCGGAGCGCGCCCGGAGCCCCGCTGCTGCGCTTCGGCACCGGCGCCGGCATCACCTGGGAGTCCGACCCCGAGCGCGAATGGGCCGAGACCGAACTCAAGGCCGCCCGCCTGGTCGCGATAGCGTCGGGCACCGGCACCGGCTGACCGCAGCGCCGCGCGCAGCCGCAGCACCCCACAAGGAGCAGCCCCCCGATGCAGAACCCGAACCAGAGCTGGGTCAACGGCACCCTCGTCGACTCCGCCACCGCCGCCCTGCCCGTCCTCGACCACGGGCTCACCACCGGCGACGGCGTCTTCGAGACCGTGAAGGCCGTCGACGGCCGGGTCTTCGCGCTCACCCGCCACCTCGACCGCCTCACCCGCTCCGCCCGCGGCCTCGGCCTGCCCGACCCCGACCACGACCGGGTCCGCGAGGGCTGCGCCCGGGTGCTCGCCGCCAACCCGATGCCGCTCGGACGCCTGCGCATCACCTACACCGGCGGCACCGCCCCGCTCGGCTCCGAGCGCGGCGACGACGGCCCGACCCTGGTCGTCTCCCTCGGCACCGCCGCCCGCCGCCCCGACACCACCGCCGTGGCCACCGTCCCGTGGCGGCGCAACGAGCACAGCGCCGTGGCCGGCCTCAAGACCACCTCGTACGCGGAGAACGTGGTCGCGCTCGCCGCCGCCCACCGGGTCGGCGCCTCCGAGGCGCTGTTCGCCAACACCGCCGGCCGGCTCTGCGAGGGCACCGGCTCCAACGTCTTCGTCGTCCTCGGCGGGCGGCTGCTCACCCCCGTCCTGGAGTCCGGCTGCCTGGCCGGCATCACCCGGCAGCTGGTCGTCGACTGGTGCGGCGCCGAGGAGGCGGACCTGCCCTTCGAGGCCCTGGCCGAGGCGGAGGAGGTCTTCCTGACCTCCACGCTGCGCGACGTGCAGGCCGTCACCCGGGTCGACGACCGCGAACTGCCCGGCCCCGGCCCGGTCACCGCCAAGGCGATGGCGGTCTTCACCGAGCGCAGCGGCGACGACCTCGACCCCTGAGCGGCCCCGGGATAGAACACCCGGGCGGCGGGGAAGGGACCTCCACATGACCACCACGCTGCGGCCCGAGGGCCCCGAGACCACCGCCGCGAACGGCGGACGCACCAGACGCTGGCAGATCTGCGCCAACGGCCGTCCGGTCGGCGCGGTCCGCACCACCGCCACCCCGCGGGGCAGCCAACTGTGGGGGGAGATCGCCGAGTTGGAGGTCTACGAGGGGCGCGGCCGAGGGCGCGGGACGTTCGCCGCGCTGGCCGCCGAGGAGGTCCTGCGCGGCTGGGGCTGCACCCGGACCGACGCCGACATCCCGGAGGCGGCCGACGTCGCCCGCGGCCTGGCCGCCGCCCTCGGCTACACCGAGCGGATGCGGAACATGGCCAAGGAACTCGGCGCGGCGCCCGAGCTGCCGCCCGGGGTCACCGCCCGCCGGATCGGCCCGGCCGAGTTCCCGGAGTGGCTGGCCGGCGCCAAACGCGGCTACCTGCGGGACCTGGTCGCCTCGGGCCTCTCCGAGGAGCAGGCCCGGGCCAAGTCGGACGCCGACCACCTGCACATGCTGCCGCAGGGTGCCGACACCCACGGGGTCGCGCTGCGCCGGCTGGTCGGCGCCGGGTCGGACCCGCTGGGCGGCCTCTGGCTCGCCCTGCGGGTCACCGACCTGCCGGACGGCCGCCCGCTGGCCTGGGTGATGGTGGTGGAGGTGGCCGAGGCCCACCGGGGGCAGGGCCACGGCCGCTCGCTGATGCTGCTCGCCGAGCGGGAGTGCCTGGCCGCCGGGGTGCGCGACCTCGGACTGAACGTCTTCAGCAGCAACGAGGTCGCGATCCGGCTCTACGAGTCGCTCGGCTACCGCGTCACCAACCGGGTGTACGGCAAGCCGCTGATCTGATCCCGGATCAGGCCGCCGCGGCGGCCCGGAGGGCGGCGACGATGCGGTCCCGCAGCCCGGTCTGGTCCTTGCTGCCGTCCAGCGTCCGCCCGGCGACCAGGTAGGTCGGCGTGCCCTTCACCCCGATCGCCCGGCCCTCGGCCTGGTCGGCGTCGACGATCAGCGTGTGCCGGCCGTCGACCAGCGCGGTGTCGATCTCCTCGGGGTCCGCCCCGACCTCCCGGGCGACCTCCAGCAGGACCTCCTCACCGCGCGCGGCCAGCTCCTCGACCCGGGCGAGCAGCGCCTCCACGTACGGCCAGCCGAGCCCCTGCGCGAACGCCTCCTCGGCGGCCTGGGCGGCGGCGTACGCGTGCTTGTGCTTCTCCAGCGGGAAGTGCCGCAGCTCGATCGGCAGCGCGTCACCGTACTCGGCGCGCAGCGCCCGTACGTCGTCCAGGGCGGTACGGCAGTCCGAGCACTGGAGGTCGCACCAGAGCTCCAGGCGGGGGAGGGAACCTTCGATCATGCCCCCAGTGTTCCACTAGTGGGCGCCGCGCCGGGTCGCGGTGCCCGGCCATGGCCGACGGGAGGACCGATGATCAGATCGATGACCGGGGTACGCGACCACCGGGGGCTGCCGTGCTGACGGCGGCGGTCAGTTTCGTGCTCACCGCGGGCGGGGTGGCGGTCTCGGGCCTGCGGGCCTTCCGCCGCCGCTGGCGCTCCGCCGTCCGGTGGTTCGCGGTGGCCCTGCTGCCGGCCGGGCTCTACCTGGCGGGCCTGTTCCCGCTGGCCACGACGATCGCCGGGGCGCTCGGCGACTGGGCCACCGACCTGGTGTTCAAACCCACCGTCTGGATCGGGTTGGCGCTGCTCGCGGTGTCCGGCGGGATGCTGGCCACCACCCGTTGGGCGGACCGCCGCCGGGCGGCCGTGCAGGGCGGTGCCGCGGCGGGGGCGGCGGGCGGCACGGCGGGGGTGGACGCGGCCGCGGCCCGTCCCGCGGTCGCACCCGCGGCGGCCCCGAAGGCCAAGCGGTCCGGGCGCGCGGACACCGGACTGGGGGAGTTCGCCGACGTCGAGGAGATCCTGCGGCGCCGTGGCATCTGAAACGGCCGTGCCATCTGAACCGAATGTGGCGGGCGGCCCAACTGGGCCGCCCGCACCCGGGGGCCGGGCCGGTCGGCCGTCAGGCGGACGGCACGGCCTCCGCCGAGCGCTGGCGGGCCCGGTACGCGGCGACGTGCAGGCGGTTGCCGCAGGTGCGGCTGTCGCAGTAGCGGCGGGAGCGGTTGCGCGACAGGTCGACGAAGACCCGGGCGCAGTCCGGCGCCTCGCAGCGGCGCAGCCGCTCGCGCTCGCCGGCCATCAGGATGAAGGCGAGCGCCATGCCCAGCTCGGCGGCCAGGTGGTCGGCGAGGGCGGCGTGCGGGGCGAAGTAGTGGATGTGCCAGTCGTGGTGGTCGTGGTCGGTCAGCCGGGGCGTGGTGCCGGCGGCGGCGACCAGGGCGTTGACCAGGTCGGCGGCCTCGGCGGTGGACTCGGTGGCGAAGACCTCGCGCAGCCGGGTGCGCAGCTCCTGCACCCGCCGCAGGTCGTCCTCGGTGAGCGAGTCGACCTCGCTGATCTCCCGGCGGACCACGAGGGCGTCGAGCGCGGCCACGTCCGGCAGCAGCTCGGTGCCGCACACCTCGGGCGCCGTGTTGAGCAGCTCGACGAGGATGCCCAGGGCGCACTCGGTGTCATGGGTGATCAGCACGTGGAGGCTCCTCGCGCGGAGGGGGCCGACGGCACCCCGCGTCTACGGTCACTCCAGACCTTACCGGGCCGTGCGGACAAAGGGCGGCCCGTTCGTTCGAATGGGCATACGGAGAGGGAACGCGCGTGCACGCACAGGAACGCCCGGCAGCGAGGCCGGCCACCCGTGCGGATGGCCGGCTCCGTTGCCGGGCGCCTGCGGTACCCGCCCGCCCCGGTGGGGACGGGCCGGACACCGGCCCCGAGGCCGCGCCGTACGCGGCTGAGTCTGCTGCCGTGCCCCCGAGTAGGACGGCTGCGTGGCGGCAGGGGGTACGGCCCCGCCGACAGCGGGGCGGACCGCCTCCGGTCGGGGTCAGCTTTCGGCGAGGATGTGGGACAGCTCCCGGTCGAGGTCGAAGTGACGGTGTTCGGTGCCGGGGGGCACCGCGGCGTCCGTCCGCTTGAGGAAGGACTCAAGCGCGCGGGCCGGGGCCTCCAGCAGGGCTTCTCCTTCCGGAGAGCTCAGCGCGATGCAGACCACCCCTTGACCGTGGCTGCGCGAGGGCCACACCCGGACGTCTCCGGTACCGGTCGGTCGGTGCAGCCCCTCCGCAAGGAGATCTCGGGCGAACACCCACTCGACGGTCTCGTCGGCGCCGGTGTGGAAGGTGGCGTGCACGGCATAGGGGTCGGCGGTGTCGTAGCGCAGGCCCGCGGGGACGGGCAGCGAGGACTCGCTGGACACGATGAGGCGCAGGTGCAGCTCGCAGCTGACCGTGGTGTTCATAAGCGCCATGGCCTTTCGCTCAGTGTGCGCTCGGGGAATCGCACGTCGGCGAACGGACCATCCCACCTCCAAGACCGATGTAAACCCCTCTGTCCCGATTCGAGCGCGAGTCGTACCCCTTCCGGCGCATTGCGGAATCGGAACAGTGCGGGCCGGGGTCCATTAGCGGAGCGGATCTCGGCTAGTTTCCTGGCATGGCTGTACGAAGCGACAAGACGAGAACGGGTGATGAGGGCGTGCACGACGACACGGGGGCGGAGAACGGCCGCGGCACGGAGGATCAGGAGACGGCTGCGGAGGGTGGTCGCCCGCTCGGCTCGCGGGCCCCGCACTTCATCCGGCGGTCCCGGCCGCTGCACCTGAGCTGGCAGGTGGCCGTCTTCCTGGTCGGCCTGGCCGTGGTGGTGCTCGGCGTGATCATGCTGCCGCTGCCCGGGCCCGGCTGGGTGGTCATCTTCCTGGGCATGGGCATCTGGGCGACCGAGTTCGTCTGGGCCCAGCTGGCCCTGCGCTGGACCCGGCGCAAGGTGGCCGAGGCCGCCCAGAAGGCCCTGGACCCGAAGGTCCGCCGGCGCAACATCACGCTCACCGTGATCGGCGTGACGATCATCGCGGTGCTCGGCGGTCTGTACCTGTGGAAGTACGGGCTGACCATGCCGTGGAAGATCAACCGCTGAGGCGGGGGGCGGACCGGTGCCGGACGGGGGTGGCACGGAGCACCCTCCGGGATGCGGTAATGTTTTCCCTGCACCCGGGCGATTAGCTCAGCGGGAGAGCACTTCGTTCACACCGAAGGGGTCACTGGTTCGATCCCAGTATCGCCCACCGGAATGCATTGTGTGACGTAAGGCCCAGTCGATTATCGGCTGGGCCTTACGGCTATTTCCGGATCAATCCGATTGTCTGTCCGCCGGAAAACTCCGGGGCGATACTGCGGAATCCCGCCTGAGGCACAGTCATGTTCCCTGGAGGGCACCGGATCTGCCCGTCCGTCGGCGGTCGGCGACGGAACCGGGTTGTACGACACCCCCCGAACGGTGCTACTGTTCATCTCGTTGCCCGGGCGATTAGCTCAGCGGGAGAGCACTTCGTTCACACCGAAGGGGTCACTGGTTCGATCCCAGTATCGCCCACCCGGACAGCACGCAGGCCCCGGTCGGATCTCCGACCGGGGCCTGCTGCGTATCCGCACCGCTACGCGGCCACCTCGCAGCTGTGCTCCGGCGACAACCGCCGGCCGCAACCGCACCGGGCCGGGCGCAACGGCCACGAACAGTCCACCCGCTCCGGACTGCCCGAGCGGTCGAACCAGTTCTGCAGCCCCCGCGCCTGCGCCGCGTGCCAGACCGCCTGCCGAAGGTGCAGTTCGGCCGGCGAGAAGGCGCCCAGCGCCGCCGGGTACCGCCCCACGATCGCCCGCACCAGGTCCATCGCCGCCGCCGCGTCCGCCGCCGCGTCGTGCGCCCCGGTCAGCTCCACCCCGTAGTGCGCGCAGAGGTCCGTCAGCGTCCGGCGGCCCTTGCGGTAGCGGTCCGCATGCTTGTCCAGCACCCGCGGGTCCAGCACCAGCAGTTCGGCCGCGCCCAGTGCGTCCGCCAGCGAACTGCCCCGGTGCCGGCGCAACTCCCGGTCCAGCAGCGTCAGATCGTACGGCGCGTTCATCACCACCAGCGGCCGTCCGGCCCGGGCCTGCTCCCCGAGCGCCCGCGCGATCTCCGCCACCACCGCCCGCGGCGCCCGGCCGAACGCCCGCACCCGCTCGTCCGATATGCCGTGCACCGCCCGCGCCGCCTCCGGGATCGGCACCCCCGGATCGGCGAGCCAGGTGGAGACGCGCAGGGCTACACCGGGAGCCGACTGGACCACCAGTGCGGCGGAGACGATCCGGTCGGACTCCACGTCCACGCCGGTGGTCTCGGTGTCGAAGGAGGCCAGCGGACCGGTGAACCAGTGCTGCTTCATGACTGCCCCTCAGCTACTGCGCTTCGCCCGGTTGATACCCACCGCCGACGCCACCTCAACCACCCTGCGCACCGGCCCGTTTGGCGCCACCCCGGCCGGGGATGCTCCCAAGGGGGCCGCGCCGGCGGGGACGTGCACCGGCGGGGCCGGGGGAGCGGCACCGGGGGAGGCGGCGGGGCGATGACAGTGGTACAGCCGCAGCCGGGGGCGGCTCCGGCCGTCCTGCGCGGCGATCTCGCGGTGACCGCCTGCATGGAGACCCTCCAGGTCGCCTACCTGCACGCCGTCGTCGCCGCGGCCGGCTGCTCGCTCTCCCAGCCCTTCCCCGACAACGGCATCGACTGGCACGTCAGCCACGGCTCCCGCACGCACCTCGTCGACGACGAGGTCACCGTCAAGATCCAGCTGAAGGCCACCCAGCAGATCGCCGCCGCCCCCGGCGGCAGCCACTTCAGCTTCACGCTCGACAACGACCACCTGCGCAAGCTCGCCCGGGCCCGGGTCGCCGTCCCCAAGATCCTCGTGGTCATGCTGCTGCCCCGCCGCGTCGACCACTGGCTGCAGGCCCGCCCGGACGCCCTGGAGCTGCGCCACTGCTGCTACTGGGTCAACCTGGCCGGCCACCCGGTCACCGGGCAGCGGAGGACCAACGTCCGGGTGCCCACGGCGAAGGTGTTCGACGACCGCGCACTGTGCGACATCATGGCGCGGGTCGGCGCGGGCGGCAGCCCGTGACCGCCCCCGCGCCCCGGCGAGGAGGAGCAGGCAGCATGACGGCGCTACGCGGAGCACAGGACGGCGGCGCCCACGCCCTCCCCGACCCGGCGGCCGTCGACCCCGCCGTCCTCGCCACCCTGCTCGCCCGGCACGGCTGGGTCCGGCGCGGCGGCCCCGCCGCCCGCTACGGACGCTGGACGCCCCCCGGCGACACCGACCCCGGCACCAGCCTGCTCGTCCCCGCCGCCGACGGCTTCGACGACGCCGTCGACCTGCTGGCCGACGCCGTCACCGCGCTCGCCCAGTCCCGCAGCCCCTCGGCCCGCTCCATCCTGCTCGCGCTCGCCGTCCCCGGTGACGAACTCCGCTGGAGCCGCGACCTCCCCGGCCCCGCGGCGGCCGTCCCCTGGGAGGACGCCGAACGCCTCCACCGCGCGGCCCGCACCATGCTCGCCGCCGGCGCCAAGGCCGGCCGCAGCCGCGCCGCCTACTTCGGCGCCCGCCTCGACGCCTGGGCCGACGGCTTCCTGGAGCGCGTCCTGATCGTCGAGCACGGCACCGGCCTCACCGCCCACGCGCCCGCCCCCGACGGCCGGAGCGCCACCACCACCCTGGTCCGCGCCCTGGAGGCGCTGCGCGACGCCGTCGACTACCGGCGGGCCGGCGGCGGCACCGACGCGTTCGAGAACGCGGTGCAGGCCGGGCTCAGCCGCGAACTCGTCCAGGCCGTCCAGGAACTCGTCCGCGGCGCCACCGCCGGCCGGCTCGCCGTCGCCTGGTCCGCGGTCGCCGGCACCCCCGGCGGCTTCGGCGACCGGCGCATCGCCCTGGAGTTCTCGCCCGGCGACCTGCCCGCCCTCGACGAGGCCGCGGACCTCCTCGAACGCATCGAACCCGCCGTCGCCGTCACCCTCACCGGCCTGGTCGTCCGCCTCAAGCGCGCCGACCCCACCGGCAGCGGTACCGTCCGGCTGCGCGTCCTCGGCGGCGCCGAGGTGGCCGAGGTCCGGGTCCGCCTCGCCGACCCCGCCTACCGGCTCGCCGCCGAGGCCCACCTGACCGGCACCCCGGTCCGGATCAGCGGCCGGCTGGAGCGACGCGGCGGCTTCCGCCGGCTCGCCCACCCGCACGCTCTGGAGGCCTGCGGACTCGAAGAGGCCGAGCGGCAGCGGCTGCTGAAGACCCTGGGGGAGACGCCCGAGGGTGTGTAAGCGGTGGACCCACCGCTCTCGGTACCATCGGTCAGGCGCAGCACCGTGCTGCGTCCACTGAATCCAGCACGTCAGGAGAGACCGGTGACGGACGTCCGGGTAATCATCAGCCGCGAACCCGATCGGGAAGAGCGCGTGGTGACCACGGGCACTACGGCCGCCGAGCTCTTCGCCGACGACCGCTCGATCATCGCCGCCCGCGTGGCCGGCCAACTCAAGGACCTCGCCTACGCCGTCCAGGACGGCGACGAGGTCGAGCCCGTCGAGATCGGCAGCAAGGACGGCCTCGACATCCTGCGCCACTCCACCGCGCACGTCATGGCCCAGGCCGTGCAGCAGCTCTTCCCGGAGGCCAAGCTCGGCATCGGCCCGCCGGTCAAGGACGGCTTCTACTACGACTTCGACGTCGAGAAGCCCTTCCACCCCGATGACCTCAAGGCTATCGAGAAGAAGATGCAGGAGATCATCAAGCGCGGGCAGAAGTTCTCCCGCCGCGTGGTCACCGACGAGGACGCCCGCGAGGAGCTGTCCGCCGAGCCGTACAAGCTGGAGCTGATCGGCCTCAAGGGCTCCGCCGCCACCGCCGGCGAGGGCGCGGCCGTCGAGGTCGGCGCGGGCGAGCTGACCATCTACGACAACGTGGACGCCAAGAGCGGCGAGCAGTGCTGGGGCGACCTCTGCCGCGGCCCGCACCTGCCCAGCACCCGGCACATCCCGGCCTTCAAGCTGATGCGCAACGCCGCCGCCTACTGGCGCGGCAGCGAGAAGAATCCGATGCTGCAGCGCATCTACGGCACCGCCTGGCCGTCGAAGGACGAGCTGAAGGCGCACCTCGACTTCCTGGTCGAGGCCGAGAAGCGCGACCACCGCAAGCTCGGCAACGAGCTCGACCTCTTCTCCATCCCCGAGGAGATCGGCTCCGGCCTCGCCGTCTTCCACCCCAAGGGCGGCATCATCCGCCGCGCCATGGAGGACTACTCGCGCCGCCGGCACGAGGAGGAGGGCTACGAGTTCGTCTACACCCCGCACGCCACCAAGGGGAAGCTCTTCGAGAAGAGCGGCCACCTCGACTGGTACGCGGACGGCATGTACCCCCCCATGCAGCTGGACGAGGGCGTCGACTACTACCTCAAGCCGATGAACTGCCCGATGCACAACCTGATCTTCGACGCGCGCGGCCGGTCGTACCGTGAACTGCCGCTGCGCCTCTTCGAGTTCGGGACGGTCTACCGGTACGAGAAGTCCGGCGTGGTGCACGGCCTGACCCGTGCCCGCGGCTTCACCCAGGACGACGCGCACATCTACTGCACCCGCGAGCAGATGGCGGACGAGCTCGACGCGACGCTGACCTTCGTGCTCAACCTGCTGCGCGACTACGGCCTGAACGACTTCTACCTGGAGCTGTCCACCAAGGACCCGGAGAAGTTCGTCGGTTCGGACGAGGTGTGGGAGGAGGCCACCGCCGTCCTCGCCGCCGTCGCCGAGAAGCAGGGCCTCCCGCTGGTGCCGGACCCGGGCGGCGCGGCCTTCTACGGCCCGAAGATCTCGGTGCAGGCGAAGGACGCCATCGGCCGCACCTGGCAGATGTCGACCATCCAGCTCGACTTCAACCTGCCCGAGCGCTTCGACCTGGAGTACACCGCGGCGGACGGCTCGCGGCAGCGGCCGGTCATGATCCACCGTGCGCTGTTCGGCTCGATCGAGCGGTTCTTCGCGGTGCTGCTGGAGCACTACGCCGGCGCCATGCCGCCGTGGCTGGCCCCGGTCACCGTGACCGGCATCCCGATCACCGACGAGCACGTGCCGTACCTGCTGGAGGTCGCGGCGGGGCTGAAGAAGCGCGGTATCCGGGTCGAGGTGGACACCTCGGACGACCGCATGCAGAAGAAGATCAGGAACGCCCAGAAGACCAAGGTCCCGTTCATGCTGATCGCGGGCAACGACGACGTCGAGGCGGGCGCGGTCTCCTTCCGCTACCGCAACGGCGAGCAGAAGAACGGCGTGCCGGTCGCGGACGCGATCGCCGAGATCGTCGACGCCGTGGAGCGCCGCATCCAGGTGTGACGCGGTAGGGCACGAGTGCGGGGCGGGCTCCTGAGGAGTCTGCCCCGCACTGCTTTGCAAGCACCGCCGGGCGAATATGCTGATCAGCATGACGACTGAGCCGGAACTGCAGCGGGGTGTCGGTGAGCCGGACGGCTTCCGCCGCCTGTGGACCCCCCATCGGATGGCGTACATCCAGGGCGAGAACAAGCCCACCGGCCCGGCTCCGGGCGACGGCTGCCCGTTCTGCTCGATTCCCTCGCTGAGCGACGAGGACGGCCTGGTCGTGGCGCGCGGCACCGCGGTGTTCGCGGTGCTGAACCTGTACCCGTACAACGGCGGCCACCTGATGGTGGTCCCGTACCGGCACGTCGCGGACTACACGGAGCTGGACGAGGCGGAGACGGCCGAGCTGGCGGCGTTCACCAAGCGGGCGATGACCGCGCTGCGGGCGGCCTCGGGGGCGCACGGGTTCAACATCGGGATGAACCAGGGGGCGGCGGCCGGCGCCGGGATCGCGGCGCACCTGCACCAGCACGTGGTGCCGCGCTGGGGCGGGGACACCAACTTCATGCCGGTGGTCGGCCACACCAAGGTGCTGCCGCAGCTGCTCGCGGACACCCGCAAGATGCTCGCGGAGGTCTGGCCGCAGGACTGACACCGTACGCCGAAGGGCCCCCCGGATCGCTTCGGGGGGCCCTTCGGCGTTCGGTCGCGGCGCCCGGCTCAGACCGGGTCGAAGCCGTCCACCTTGTACGGGCGGGCGCCCTGGGACTCGCTGCGGACCATGCCGGCCCGGAGCTTGAAGCGCTCGGCGTCCAGGTCGTGCTCCTCCAGGAACTCCACCGCGGCCTCCTGGACGGCGCTGAGCAGCGGGTAGGCGGCGAGCTGGGCGTTGTCCGCCATGGACTTGGTCTCCCAGGCGGGCAGGGCCCAGGCGTGCCGCAGGCCGAAGGGCTCGGGCAGGCCGACGCCGCCGCCGAGCCAGCCGAGCAGGCCGGGCGCGTTGCGCAGGGGGGCCCGGACGGCCTGGCGGACCACCTCGTCGTTGTCGATCAGGGGGAGCTTGATCGTCCGCTCCTCCCAGAACTTCCCGGTCTTCTGGACGGTCTTCTCCTTGTCCTTCGGCTTGTCGAAGAAGAAGCCGTTGACCGGGCCGAGGGCGTGCGCGGCGAAGCTGATCGTGAGGGTGTTGGCGAGCAGGGCGATGCGGATCGTGTAGGTGATGATCAGCTTGCCGTCGTGGGTGATGAACTGGGCGGCGATCGCGTGCCAGGAGCCGGTGCCGGCGAAGTTCTGCTTGTCGGCGACGGCCTGGACGGCGAAGTCGCGCATCCGGTCGCCGTCCATGTCGGCGTTGCCGGGGCGGCTGATCTCCTCGGCGCCCTGGCCGACCTCGTGGATCACCCACTGGTTGATCGAGAGGTTGGGCATCGCACTGTTGGCGACATGGCTGATTCCGAGCATCTTGAGGTGCGCGGCGATCTTGCGGACGAGGTCGGAGGGGTGGAACTGGCGGTAGTCGATCTGGCCCTCGGCGGGGCGCAGCACGTCCGAGATCCGCCATTCCGCCCAGACCCGGCCGGCCCCGAGGATGCCCTTGGCGCCGGCGTAGTGCTGGATGTTGGTCTCCTGCTCGGCCTCCAGGCGGCCGAGCTTGGCGCGCAGGTCGGCGGCCTTCTTGTCGAGGTCGTCGCGGGGCACGGCCTTGGGGACGGTGGCGCCGACGGCGCTGCCCTCGACGAGGGCGAGCCAGCGGGCGCGCAGGTCCAGGGCGGTGGTGTGGACGATGCGCTTGGCGAGGTACCAGCCGAGGACGGGGGCGAGCATCATGATCCGGACGTAGCCGCCGAGGAGGCCGGTGGCCGGGGGCCGCAGGGCGAGCAGGACGGCGAGGGCGACGGCGGCGGCGAGGACGATCCCGCCGTAGACGCCGGCGTTCTTGGGGTTGTCGCGCTTGAGCCAGGCGCGGAGCTGGAAGGCGCCGAGCCAGAGCAGGGTGCCGGGGAGGAAGAGGACGCCGGTGGTGACGCTGACGGTGGTGAGCCGGCGGTCGCGGGTGGTCCGGATGTCCTCGGCGGCGAGGCAGTGCTCGACGACCTGGCGGGTGTCGATGCCGAAGGCGGGGACGACGGGCTTGCGGTCGCCGCCGAGGGTGCGGGCGATCACGGCGCGGCTGAAGGCCTCGCCGACGTTGGGGCGGAAGAGCGCGAAGCGGCCCTTCTTGGCCTTGGCCTCGGGGACCTTGTCGACGAAGTCGGTGATCTCGCCGTCGCGGTACGCGGCCGAGGAGAGCGCCTGGGTGACGGCGGTCTGCGGTCCGGCGTCGGTCCGGGGTATCTGCGCACCCGGGGTCATGTCCAGTGTGGTCACGGTGGCGTCCCGTCCTCCCCTTGTCAGCGGCAGGTTACCGTGCCGCGGCTCGCTCGTGCGGGTGATCGTCTGAACCGCCGTCACGTTCCGGCCCGGACGGGGCCCGTGGGGAGTGATGCCCAGGATCGGGGGCGGTGACGCGTCCCCGGGGAGGGGTGGCGGTGTCAGGTGGTGCACGATGGCGGCATGAATGGTGCTGCGGTGAAGGATCCGGTCCTGGTCTTCGACGGCGACTGTGCGTTCTGCACCTCGTGCAAGGTGTGGGCGGAGCGGTACCTGCGGCAGACGCTGGCGTCGGGGGGCTGGGAGGCGGTGCCGTTCCAGTTCGCGGACCTGGCGGAGCTGGACGCCCGGGCCGGGGGGCGCGGGGAGGTGTCGTGGGAGCGCGCGGAGCAGGAGCTGCTCTGGGTGACGCCGGGCGGCGCGGTGTACGGCGGGGCGCAGGCGGTGGCGCGGCTGCTGATGCGCACCGGCGGCGCGTGGGCGTACCTGGGCGGGCTGCTGGCGCTGGCGCCGGTGCGTCCGGTGGCGGGCGCGGCGTACCGCTGGGTGGCGCGCAACCGGCACCGGCTGCCCGGGGGGACGCCGGCCTGCGAGCTGCCTCAGCGCTGACCGGTGTGCTTGGCGGCGAGGGCGGGGGGCATGGGTTCGTGGCGCAGGTGGGAGCGGGTGAACTCGGCGGTGCCGTGGGTGAGTGAGCGCAGGTCGACGGGGTAGCGGGCGAGTTCGAGTTCGGGGACCTCGGCGCGCAGCAGGGTGAGGCCGGGGCCGCCGGTCTCGGTGCCGAGCACGCGGCCGCGGCGGGCGGAGAGGTCGCCGAGGACGGCGCCGAGGTAGTCGTCGGGGAGCAGGATGCCGACGGCGGCGACGGGTTCGAGCAGGCGGATGACGGCGTGGTCGGCGGCGTCGCGCAGGGCGAGGGCGGCGGCGGCCTGGAAGGAGGCGTCGGAGGAGTCGACGGAGTGCGCCTTGCCGTCGGTGAGGGTGACCCGGATGTCGACCAGGGGGTGGCCGGTGGCGACGCCCTTGGCGAGCTGGGCGCGCAGGCCCTTCTCGACGGAGGGGATGAAGTGCTTGGGGACGGCGCCGCCGACGACGTGCTCCTGGAACTCGAATCCCGAGCCGGCCGGGAGCGGTTCGACCTCCAGGTCGCAGATGGCGTACTGGCCGTGGCCGCCGGACTGCTTGACGAGGCGTCCGTGGCCGGCGGCGGCGGTGCCGAAGGTCTCGCGGAGGGCGACCCGGTGCTCGACGGTGTCGACGTGGACGCCGTGCCGGCTGCGCAGGCGGTCGAGGACGACCTCGGCGTGGGCCTCGCCGGTGCACCAGAGGACGAGCTGGTGGGTGTCGGGGTTCTGTTCGAGGCGCAGGGCCGGGTCCTCGGCGGTGAGCTTGGTGAGGGCCTGGGAGAGCTTGTCGTCGTCGGCCTTGCTGTGGGCCTCGACGGCGATCGGCAGCAGGGCCTCGGGGAGGGTCCAGCCGTCGAGTTCGACGGGGTGGCCGGGTTCGTGGGCGGTGTCGCCGGCCCGGGCGGTGGTGAGTTTGGCGGCGCAGACGAGGTCGCCGGCGGTGGCGTGCGGGACGGGCCGCTGGGTGCGGCCGAAGGGGCTGGTGAGGCCGGTGACGCGTTCGCCGGCGGTCTGGCCGTCGGGGTGGTCGGGGCCGGTGAGGTGCAGGTGGGTGTCGGGGCGCAGGGTGCCGGCGTAGACGCGCAGCAGGGCGATGCGGCCGACGTAGGCGTCGCCGGTGACGCGGACGACCTGGGCGGCGAGCGGGGCGTCGGGGTCGCAGGCCGGGGCGGGGCGGGTGCGCTCGGTGGGGTCGGGGAAGGCGGTGGTGACGAGGTCGAGGAGTTCGGCGGTACCGAGGCCGCTGTCGCTGGTGGGCAGGGCGGGGTGGAGGGTGCAGGCGAGGACCTCGCGGCGCAGGCCGGCCTCCAGGGCGTCGGTGTCGAGCTCCTCCCCGGCGAGGTAGCGCTCCATCAGGGTGTCGTCCTGGCCGGAGATGGCTTCGACGAGGCTCTCGCGGGCGGGCGCGGTGTCGGGGACGTCGGCGGGGTCCGGGGGGTTGGCCGGGTCGGTGCCGTAGGCGCGTCCGGTGAGGAGGTCGACGGTGCCGGTGGGGCGGCCGCCGTGGTGGACGGGGTAGTGGAGCGGGCGGAGGGTGTCGGGGCCGAGGTCGAAGGCGTCGTGGACGGTGCGGAGGATGTCCTCGTAGTCGGTGCGGGCGAGGTCGAGCTTGGCGACGGCGATGGCGCGCGGGAGGTTCTCGGCGGCGCATTCGCGCCAGAGGGCGCGGGTGGGGGCGCTGACCGGGTCGGTGGCGGAGACGACGAAGACCGCGGCGTCGGCGGCGTGCAGGGCGGCGCGCAGGTCGGCGGTGAAGTCGGGATGGCCGGGCGGGTCGAGGAGGTTGACCTTGACGCCGTTCCATTCGAGGGGGATCAGCGAGAGCTGGACGGAGCGCTGCTGCTGGTGCTCGATGTCCTCGTGGTCGGAGACGGTGGTGCCGTCGGCGACGCGTCCGGGGCGGCCGATGGCGCCGGCGGTGAGGGCGAGGCTCTCGGCGAGGGTGGTCTTGCCCACTCCGCTGCAGCCGATCAGGACGACGTTGCGCAGGTGGCTCGGGCCGGGGACGGTGGGTGCCGTCTGGCCCGCTCGGGCCGTGCTGCGGTCGGGCATCGGAGGTCTCCTCCCGTTGCGCCGAGGCTGCCCGGTGGGCGGCCGGCTGTGCTGACGAGTCTAGGAGGGGTGACTGCCGGGGCGCGTGTCGTACACGCCTGCGGTGACGCCGGGTGTGCGGCCGGTGTGCGGTGGGTAGCGGCCCGGGGCGGGGGCGGGGGCCGGGGGCGGCCGGTGGGCGGTGCGGTGCGCGGGGGCGTGTCGTCGGCGTGGCTACGATGGGGTCGCCGGGTGGGCTGATCCATTCGGCCGTCTGCCGCACATCTCGCCGCAGGCGGGTACCAGGGAGATCGGAGCGGTCGGGAAGGCCATGCTCAACAAATACGCGCGTGCCTTCTTCACACGTGTCCTGACCCCGTTCGCCGCGTTCCTGATCCGGCTGGGTGTGAGCCCGGACACCGTGACGCTGGTCGGTACGGCCGGTTCGGTGGCGGGTGCACTGGTGTTCTTCCCGCGCGGGGAGTTCTTCTGGGGCACCATCACGATCACGCTGTTCATCTTCTCGGACCTGGTGGACGGGAACATGGCGCGGCAGCTGGGCCGGTCGACCAAGTGGGGGGCGTTCCTGGACTCCACGCTGGACCGGGTCGCCGATGCGGCGATCTTCGGCGGGCTCGCGCTGTGGTACGCGGGCAAGGGGGACAACGACCTGCTGTGCGCGGTGGCGGTGTTCTGCCTGGCGAGCGGTCTGGTGGTGTCGTACACCAAGGCGCGGGCGGAGAGCCAGGGGCTGCCGTGCGACGTGTCGGGGCTGGTGGAGCGGGCCGAGCGGCTGGTGATCAGCCTGGTGGCGGCCGGTGTGGCGGGGCTGTCGACGTTCGGGGTGCCGTACGTGGAGTGGCTGCTGCCGGTGGCGCTGTGGCTGGTCGCGGCGGGCTCGCTGGTGACGGTGGTGCAGCGGATGGTGACGGTGCGCCGCGAGGCGTTCGAGGCGGACCGGCTGCCGGCCGGGAATTGAGGGGGCTGGGGTGAAGGACCGACTCGTCTACTCGGCGTACGCACTGGGCTGGGCGGCGCTGAAGCACCTGCCGGAGCCGGCGGCGCGCGGGCTGTTCGAGCGGCTGGCCGATTCGGCGTGGCGCCGGCGCGGCAAGCGGGTGCTGCAGTTGGAGGCGAACCTGCGCCGGGTTCACCCGGAGGCCGGCGAGGAGCGGCTGCGGGAGCTGTCCCGCGCGGGGATGCGGTCCTACCTGCGGTACTGGATGGAGTCGTTCCGGCTGCAGACCTGGAGCCGGGAGCGGATCGCCCGCGACGTGCGGGTGGAGGGCTTCGAGCAGGTCCGCGAGGCGCTGGAGTCGGGCCGGGGCGCGGTGCTGGCGCTGCCGCACATGGGCAACTGGGACCTGGCGGGCGCCTGGGTGGCGGTCGAGGGCCTTCCGTTCACGACGGTCGCGGAGCGGCTGAAGCCGGAGCGGCTGTTCGAGCGCTTCGTGGCGTACCGGGAGAGCCTCGGCATGGAGGTGCTGGCGCTGACCGGCAGCAGCGTCTCCGTGGTGGGGACGCTGGCGCGGCGGCTGCGCGCGGGGAAGCTGGTCTGCCTGGTGGGCGACCGCGACCTGTCCGAGGCCGGCGTGGAGGTGTCCTTCTTCGGGGAGGCGACCCGGATGCCGGCCGGCCCGGCCTCGCTCTGCGCGCGGACCGGGGCGGCGCTGTTCCCGGCGTCGCTCTGGTACGACGGTCCGCTGCTGCGGGCCCGGGTGTACCCGGAGGTGGCGGTGCCGGCCGGCGACGACCGCCGGGAGCAGGTCCGGGTGATGGTGCAGGCGACGGCGGATGTGTGGGCGGGGGCGATCCGGGAGCACTCGGAGGACTGGCACATGCTGCAGCGGCTGTGGCTGGCCGACCTCCCGGTGCGGGAGCCCGCGCCCGCCCCCGCCCCCGCACCCGCGGCGGAGCCGCCCCCGCAGGCCGAGCCGGCCGCAGGGACCACCGGGCCGTGAACGGCCCCCGACGGAAGCGCGAGGCGCAGTGAAGATCGGCATCGTCTGCCCGTACGACTGGGACGTGCCCGGCGGCGTGCAGTTCCACATCCGGGACCTCGCCGAGCACCTGATCGGCCTGGGGCACGAGGTGTCGGTGCTGGCGCCCGCCGAGGACGACGAGGCGCTGCCGCCGTACGTGGTGTCGGCCGGGCGGGCGGTGGCGGTGCCGTACAACGGCTCGGTGGCGCGGCTGAGCTTCGGCATCCTGTCGGCGGCCCGGGTGCGGCGGTGGCTGCACGACGGGCGCTTCGACATCCTGCACGTCCACGAGCCGGCCTCGCCGAGCCTGTCGATGCTGGCCGCGTGGTCGGCGTCCGGGCCGATGGTGGGCACCTTCCACACCTCCAACCCGCGCTCGCGGGCGATGATCGCGGCCTCGCCGATCCTGCAGCCGGGCCTGGAGAAGATGCGGGCCCGGATCGCGGTGAGCGAGTACGCGCGGCGCACCCTGGTGGAGCACCTGGGCGGGGACGCGGTGGTGATCCCGAACGGGGTCGACGTCGGCTTCTTCGCCGAGGCCGAGCCGGACGCGCGCTGGACGGGCGGCGCGGCGGAGGGCGAGCCGGGCACGATCGGCTTCATCGGCCGGATCAACGAGCCGCGCAAGGGCCTGCCGACGCTGCTGGCCGCGCTGCCGCGGATCCTGGCGGAGCGCCCCGGCGTGCGGCTGCTGGTGGCCGGCAAGGGCGACGAGGAGGAGGCGGTCGCCGGGCTGGCGCCGGAGGTCCGCGCCCAGGTGGAGTTCCTGGGCATGGTCTCCGACCGGGACAAGGCCCGGCTGCTGCGCAGCGTCGACCTGTACGTGGCGCCGAACACCGGGGGCGAGAGCTTCGGGATCATCCTGGTGGAGGCGATGTCGGCGGGCGCCCCGGTGCTGGCCAGCGACCTGGACGCGTTCAAGCAGGTGCTGGACGGCGGGGACGCCGGCGAGCTGTTCCCGGTGGAGGACGCGGACGCGCTGGCCCGGACGGCGCTGAAGCTGCTGGGCGACCCGGGCCGGCTGGAGGAGCTGCGCAAGGCGGCCTCCCGGCACGTGCGGCGCTTCGACTGGTCGACGGTCGGCGCGGACATCCTGGCGGTGTACGAGACGGTGACGGCGGGCGAGGCGGCGGTGGTCGCGGAGGACGAGCGCGGCGGCCGGCGCGGGCGCTTCGGGCTGGCCAGGGACTGAGCCGGCGGGTTGGCCCGGGGCCGGGCCGGCGGCCGGGGCGGGCCCGTTGCGGAGGGCCAGCGTCCGGGTGCCGGAACCGGGAGTGTCCGGGGCCGGTCGGGGGTTAGGGTCTGGCGGACCCTTCCACCGCTCACTGGAGGCACCGAGATGCCGCAGATCTCCGTCGACTACTCGCCGTCCCTGGCCGGCTCCTTCGACCGCCGGGAGCTTGGCCTGGCGATCAACCGGCTCGCCGTGAAGACGATCAACGCCACCCCGGAGGCCTGCAAGCTGGTCTTCCGGCAGGTGGAGGAGCTGGTGGTGGGCGAGAGCGCCGGCCCGGACGCCCAGGTGTACGTGGAGTTCCAGATCTTCCCGGGCCGCACCCCGGAGGCGAAGGCGGAGCTGAGCGAGGCCGTGCTGGCGCTGCTGGCCGAGCGGGTCGCGGCGCCGGCGGGGGAGCGGCTGTTCACCGCGGTGAACGTCCAGGACATCGACCGCGACAGCTACCGCAGCGCGACCGTCGAGGGCTGAGCGGTGGCCACGGGGTAGCGTAGCGCCCCGTGACTACCTGGATCTGGGCCGCGCTGGCGGTGGTGCTGTTCGGCCTGTACTTGAGTTGGACGGCCGGTCGGCTGGACCGCCTGCACGCCCGGATCGACGCCGCGCGCGCGGCGCTGGACGCGCAGCTGGTCCGCCGGGCCTCGGTGGCGATCGAGCTGGCCACCTCCTCGGTGCTGGACCCGGCGGCCTCGCTGCTGCTGTACGACGCCGCGCACGCCGCCCGGCAGGCCGAGGACGAGGGCCGCGAGGTCGCGGAGAGCCGGCTGAGCCTGGCGCTGCGCGCGGTCTTCGCCGAGCCCGAGCAGGTCGCGGCGCTGGTCGGCCAGCCGGGCGGCGAGGAGGCCGTCCGGGACCTGACGGCGGCGGTGCGCCGGGTGCCGATGGCGCGGCGCTTCCACAACGACGCGGTGCGGGCGGCGCGGGCGGTGCGCGAGCACCGTCTGGTGCGCTACTTCCGGCTGGCGGGCAAGGCGCCGTTCCCGATGGCCTTCGAGATGGACGACGCGCCGCCGGTGGCGCTGACCCCGGAGGGCGCTCCGGCCTGAGGCCGCCCTGGCCGGGGGCCCGGTGGGCGCTCGTCCGGCGCCGGTCCGGTGCTCGGCGCGGCCTCGGCGGGACCTCTTCAGGGCGTGTCCGAACGACGTCCTGTTCCGGCCTGTTTGTCGTATCCCGTCGGCCGGGATGGACTTGATGGCGCATGGAGAGGGCGTTTCTTCCGCCTACCATAGGGCGATAGCACTGGTTCATCTTCGAGTGAGGTCTCACGTGTCCACCACCCCCACCACCGCAGACCAGCCGCAGATCGGTACCGCCCGGGTCAAGCGCGGCATGGCCGAGCAGCTCAAGGGCGGTGTGATCATGGACGTGGTCAACGCCGAGCAGGCCAAGATCGCCGAGGACGCCGGCGCTGTGGCCGTCATGGCACTGGAGCGGGTCCCGGCCGACATCCGCAAGGACGGCGGCGTGGCCCGGATGTCGGACCCGAACATGATCGAGGAGATCATCGGCGCGGTCTCGATCCCGGTCATGGCGAAGTCCCGTATCGGCCACTTCGTCGAGGCCCAGGTCCTGCAGTCGCTCGGTGTCGACTACATCGACGAGTCCGAGGTCCTGACCCCGGCCGACGAGGTCAACCACTCCGACAAGTGGGCGTTCACCACCCCCTTCGTCTGCGGCGCCACCAACCTCGGCGAGGCCCTGCGCCGCATCGCCGAGGGCGCGGCCATGATCCGCTCCAAGGGCGAGGCCGGCACCGGCAACGTGGTCGAGGCCGTCCGCCACCTGCGCCAGATCAAGAACGAGATCGCCAAGCTGCGCGGCTTCGACAACAACGAGCTGTACGCCGCCGCCAAGGAGCTGCGCGCCCCGTACGAGCTGGTCAAGGAGGTCGCCGAGCTCGGCAAGCTGCCGGTCGTGCTGTTCTCCGCCGGTGGCGTGGCCACCCCGGCCGACGCCGCGCTGATGCGCCAGCTGGGTGCCGAGGGCGTCTTCGTCGGCTCCGGCATCTTCAAGTCGGGCGACCCGGCCAAGCGCGCCGCCGCCATCGTGAAGGCCACCACCTTCTTCGACGACCCGAAGATCATCGCCGACGCCTCCCGCAACCTGGGCGAGGCCATGGTCGGCATCAACTGCGACACCCTGCCGGAGTCGGAGCGCTACGCGAACCGCGGCTGGTAGTCCCCGCCCGACGGCCCGCCGCGCCCCTCACCAGGTGCGGCGGGCCGCTGCGCGCCGTCCGTACGAGAAGTCTGAAGAGGTAGCAACATGTCCACCGGAACCCCGGTCATCGGCGTCCTCGCCCTGCAGGGCGACGTCCGCGAGCACCTGGTCGCGCTGGCGGAGGCCGACGCACTGGCCCGCCCGGTGCGCCGTGCCGAGGAGCTGGCCGAGGTCGACGCGCTGGTGATCCCCGGCGGCGAGTCCACCACCATGTCCAAGCTGGCGCTGCTGTTCGGCGTGATGGAGCCGGTGCGCGAGCGGGTGGCGGCCGGGATGCCGGTGTACGGCACCTGCGCCGGGATGATCATGCTGGCGGACAAGATCCTGGACGGGCGCGACGACCAGGAGACCGTCGGCGGCATCGACATGACCGTGCGCCGCAACGCCTTCGGCCGCCAGAACGAGTCCTTCGAGACCGCGATCCCGTTCAGCGGCCTGGAGGGCGGCCCGGTGCACGGCGTCTTCATCCGCGCCCCCTGGGTCGAGTCGGTCGGCGCGGGCGTCGAGGTGCTGGCCGAGCTGCCCGCCGCGGACGGCCCGGAGAGCCGGATCGTCGCGGTCCGCCAGGGCAACCTGCTGGCCACCTCGTTCCACCCGGAGCTGACCGGTGACCACCGGGTGCACGCCTACTTCGTGCGGATGGTCGAGGAGCACCTCGCGGGCGCCGCACGCTGACCGTGTGCCATCCACCGGTGACGGCACCGGTAAGATCTCATCTGTTCATTTCCCTTTGGCGACGTAAAGGAGCTGGCGATGTCCGGCCACTCTAAGTGGGCTACCACCAAGCACAAGAAGGCCGTGATCGACGCCAAGCGCGGCAAGCTCTTCGCCAAGATGATCAAGAACATCGAGGTGGCGGCGCGCACCGGCGGTCCCGACCCGGCCGGCAACCCGACCCTCTACGACGCCATCCAGAAGGCGAAGAAGAGCTCGGTCCCGATCGACAACATCAACCGCGCCGTCAAGCGCGGTGGCGGTCTGGAGGCCGGCGGCGCCGACTACCAGACCATCATGTACGAGGGCTACGGCCCGAACGGCGTCGCGGTGCTCATCGAGTGCCTCACCGACAACCGCAACCGCGCCGCCTCCGACGTGCGCGTGGCGATGACCCGCAACGGCGGCTCGATGGCCGACCCGGGCTCGGTGTCCTACCTGTTCACCCGCAAGGGTGTCGTCATCGTCCCCAAGGCCGACGGCGTGGACGAGGACAAGCTGTTCGAGGTCGTCCTCGACCAGGAGCCCGAGGAGATCAACGACCTCGGCGACTCCTTCGAGATCGTCTCCGAGGCGTCCAAGATGGTCGCCGTCCGCACCGCGCTGGTGGACGCCGGTGTCGACTACGACTCGGCCGAGGCCAACTTCCTCCCGAGCATGCAGGTCGAGCTGGACGTCGACGGCGCCCGCAAGATCCTGAAGCTGATCGACGCCCTGGAGGACAGCGACGACGTGCAGAACGTCTTCGCCAACTTCGACATCAGCGACGAGGTCGGTGCGCAGCTCGACGCCGAGTGACAGCCCGTGCTCCCCGGCCCGGTGGTCCCGCGACCACCGGGCCGGTGCCGTTCGCGGCGGTCGTTCGAGGAGTCGTCCGGGGCGTTGTCCGACCCGGGCGGTAGCCTTCGCGGGTCGGACGTGCGGTCGGACGGGAGACGGGGTCGAGGTGCGGGTACTGGGTGTGGACCCTGGGCTGACCAGGTGCGGTGTCGGCGTGGTCGACGGTGCGCCGGGCCGGCCGCTGCGGATGGCCGGGGTCGGCGTGGTGCGCACCCCCGCGGACGCCGAGATCGGGCAGCGGCTGCTGCTGGTCGAGCAGGGCATCGAGGCCTGGCTCGACGAGCACCGGCCCGACCTGGTCGCCGTCGAGCGGGTCTTCGCCCAGCACAACGTCCGCACCGTGATGGGCACCGCGCAGGCCAGCGCCGTCGCGATGCTCTGCGCCACCCGGCGCGGCATCCCGGTCACCCTGCACACCCCGAGCGAGGTCAAGGCGGCCGTCACCGGCTCCGGCCGGGCCGACAAGGCCCAGGTCACCGCCATGGTGCAGCGGCTGCTGCGGCTGGACGAGCCCCCGAAGCCGGCCGACGCCGCCGACGCGCTGGCGCTGGCCATCTGCCACATCTGGCGCGGCGGTGCCACCGACCGGATCGCCGCCGCCCTCGCCAAGGCCGCCCCGGCGGCCCCCCGAGCACCGCGCGCCGTCCGAGCACCCCGAGGAGCCGTCCGATGATCGCTTTCGTCCAGGGACCGGTGGCCGCGGTCTCCGCCGGCACCGTGGTGGTCGAGGTGGGCGGGGTCGGCATGGCCGTCCAGTGCACCCCCGCCACCGTCGCCGGCCTGCGGATCGGCGAGAGCGCCCGGCTGGCCACCTCGCTGGTGGTCCGGGAGGACTCGCTCACCCTGTACGGCTTCGCGGACGACGACGAGCGGGCCGTCTTCGAGATCCTCCAGGCCGCGCCCGGGGTCGGTCCCCGGCTGGCGCAGGCGATGCTGGGCGTGCACAGCCCGGACGAGCTGCGCGCCGCGGTCGCCGCGGGGAACGAGAAGGCGCTGATCGCGGTGCCCGGCATCGGCAAGGCCAAGGCGGCGAAGCTGCTGCTGGAGTACAAGGACAAGCTCGGCGCGCCGCACGGGGCGGTGCCCGCCCAGAAGCCGATCGCCGCCGGGCCCGCGCCGTGGAGCGAGCAGCTGCACTCCGCGCTGGTCGGCCTCGGCTACGCCCCGCGGGAGGCCGACGAGGCGGTCGCCGCGGTGACCCCGGAGGCCGAGGCGCAGTCCGTGCCGGACGTCGGCGCCCTGCTGCGGTCCGCCCTGCGCGGCCTCAACCGGGCCCGCTGAGCCGCCCCGTCCGCGGCCCGCCAACCTGACCATCTGTCACCTTGTCGACATTGGAGCCAGCACCGATGAGCCCGTACGACTCCGACCCGGCCGACCGGCTGGTGACGGCCGCCGCCGACGGCGAGGACCAGGCGGTCGAGGCGGCGCTGCGTCCCAAGCACCTGGACGAGTTCATCGGCCAGGAGCGGGTGCGCGAGCAGTTGTCGCTGGTGCTCCAGGCGGCCCGCCAGCGCGGTGCCGCGCCCGACCACGTGCTGCTGAGCGGCCCGCCCGGGCTCGGCAAGACCACCCTGTCCATGATCATCGCAGCCGAGCTGGGCGCCCCGATCCGGATCACCTCGGGGCCGGCCATCCAGCACGCGGGCGACCTCGCGGCGATCCTCTCCTCGCTCACCGAGGGCGAGGTGCTCTTCCTCGACGAGATCCACCGGATGTCGCGGCCCGCCGAGGAGATGCTCTACATGGCGATGGAGGACTTCCGGGTCGACGTGATCGTCGGCAAGGGCCCGGGCGCCACCGCCATCCCGCTGGAGCTGCCGCCGTTCACCCTGGTCGGCGCGACCACCCGGGCGGGGCTGCTGCCGCCCCCGCTGCGCGACCGCTTCGGCTTCACCGGCCACATGGAGTTCTACGCGCCCGCCGAGCTGCAGCGGGTGGTGCACCGCTCGGCCGCCCTGCTGGACGTCGAGATCGACCCGGCCGGTGCCGCGGAGATCGCCGGCCGCTCCCGGGGCACCCCCCGGATCGCCAACCGGCTGCTGCGCCGGGTGCGCGACTACGCCCAGGTGCGGCACGACGGGGTGGTCACCGCGGGGATCGCCGCGCAGGCGCTGGACGTCTACGAGGTGGACGCCCGCGGGCTGGACCGGCTGGACCGAGCGGTGCTGGACGCGCTGCTGCGGCTGTTCGGCGGCGGGCCGGTCGGTTTGTCGACACTGGCGGTCGCCGTGGGGGAGGAGGCCGAGACGGTCGAGGAGGTCGCCGAACCGTTCCTGGTCCGCGAGGGCCTGCTCGCCCGGACCCCGCGCGGGCGGATCGCCACCGCCGCGGCCTGGCAGCACCTCGGGCTCACCCCTCCGGTCCAGACCACGCGGGGCGCGGTGCCGGCCCAGTCGGAGCTCTTCCCGGCCGACGGTGATCCGAACGGGTGAGGATTCCCCCCGTTCCGGATAAGTGCCGCGTGAGGTGAGTCGGCTCACGGGCGGCCCGACCAATACGTGCAGGCGGAGGGTCGCCACTTTCGGCGGCAGGATGCGATGCTTGGCGTTGTCCGATCAGTTCGGGGTCGCCTAGACTCCGCCGGACCGCCCCTCTCACCCGACGGGCCGACCAATACCACAGGCCGCCCGTCGGTGGCCCGTAAAGGACCCTGGCTGCAGTGAACCTCATCATTCTCCTCCTCCCGATCCTCGCGATCGTGCTCATGTTCCGGGCCCAGAAGAAGCGCCAGCAGCAGATGTCGCACATGCAGAGCGCTCTGGAGCCGGGCGCCGGGGTGCGCACCATCGGCGGTCTGTACGCCCGGGTGAAGGCGGTCAACGAGGAGACCGTCGAGCTTGAGATCGCGCCGGGCGTGGTCTCGCACTTCACCAAGAGCGCGGTCGCGGCCGTCCTGGAGCCCTCCGAGTACGACGCGATCATCAACGGCCGCCCGGCCGACGACGAGCTGCCCGTGGACGGCGACGACTCCGACGAGGCCGAGCCGGCCGAGGAGAAGGCGCTGACGCCCGCCAAGGACGGCGCGCTGACGCTCACCAAGGACGGCGCCGACAAGGGCGAAGCCGAGGGCGGGGCTCCCGCGAGCAAGTAGTACGGTCGGGCGCAGTCCGGCCGCGCGGCACCGTGCCGCGAGCCCACAGGACCTCAGGGCCGCGCCCCGCCATGCCCCCGTCCCGCCACGAGCCGGACGGGGGTCCGGTCGGGGGTGGCATGGACAGGGAGAAACGAGCAAGGTGGCAACACCCAAGTCGCGCCCGCGCGACGGCTACCCAGGGAGGGCGCTCGCCCTCATCCTGGTCGTCACCGTCGGACTGGTCGCCCTCATGTTCGGGACGGGCCACACCAAGCCCCGCCTGGGTATCGACCTCGCCGGCGGTACCAGCATCACTCTGACCGCGACGTCGGACGACCCCAAGGCGATCAACAAGACCAGCATGGGCATCGCCGTCGGGATCATCGAGAAGCGCGTCAACGGGATGGGTGTCTCCGAGGCGGAGGTCCAGACCCAGGGCGACCGGAACATCATCGTCAACATCCCCAAGGGCGGTGACAAGCAGACGGCGGCCGACCAGGTCGGCACCACCGCCAAGCTGTTCTTCCGCCCGGTCCTGGCCGTGGCTCCCAGCGGCATCGCGGCCCAGGTGCCGAGCACCGCCCCGTCCGCGAGCGGCAGCGCCACCCCGGGCGCCACCCCCTCGGCGACCGCGAGCACCGGCGCCACCGCCTCCGCGAGCGCCGGCACCCCGAGCGCGAGCGCCACCAAGCAGGGCCGCCCGGTGGGCGAGGCCCTGGCGGCCGACGCCACGCCGTCCGCGACGGCCACGGGCAGCGCCGCCGCCAGCCCGAGCGCCCCGGCCCCCAGCGCCCCCGTCGGCGAGCCGGACCTCTCCGCCGCGATGACCACCGGCACCGTGCCGCCGGAGCTGTCCGCCGCGTTCGCCGCCCTGGACTGCTCCAAGCCCGAGCAGCGGATCAACTACCAGGACCCGGACACCGCCAAGCCGTCCGTCGCCTGCACCGAGAAGCCGGAGGAGGGCGGCGTCTACTACAAGCTGGCCCTCGGCCCGGTCGCCGTGAACGGCTCCGACGTCGACAAGGCGCAGGCCTCCATCGACGTCCAGCAGGGCGGCGGCTGGCAGGTCCAGCTGCAGTTCAACGGCAGGGGCACCGACGCCTTCACTGCGATCACCGGCCAGCTCGCCGCCCAGCAGTCCCCGAACAACCAGTTCGCCATCGTGCTGGACGGCCAGGTCGTCTCCCACCCGTACGTGCGCGGCGCCATCCCCGGCGGCTCCGCGGTGATCTCCGGCAACTTCAAGCAGCCGGAGGCCCAGGACCTCGCCAACATCCTGAGCTTCGGTGCGCTGCCGCTGGAGTTCGCGCAGAGCGACATCACCACCGTCTCCCCGCAGCTCGGCGGCGACCAGCTGCACGCCGGCCTGATCGCCGGCATCATCGGCCTGCTGCTCGTGGTCGTCTACTCGCTGGTCTACTACCGCGGCCTCGGCCTGATCTCGATCGCCGGTCTGGTCGTCTCCGGCGTCCTGACCTACGCGATCATGAGCCTGCTCGGCGCGGCCATCGGCTTCGCGCTGAACCTGCCCGCCGTCTGCGGCGCGATCGTGGCGATCGGCATCACCGCGGACTCCTTCATCGTGTACTTCGAGCGCATCCGCGACGAGGTCCGCGACGGCGCCCCGCTGCGCCCGGCCGTCCAGCGCGCCTGGCCGCGCGCCCGGCGCACCATCCTGGTGTCGGACTTCGTGTCCTTCCTCTGTGCCGCGGTGCTGTACGTGGTCTCGGTCGGCAAGGTGCAGGGCTTCGCCTTCACCCTCGGCCTGACCACCGCGCTCGACGTCGTGGTGATCTTCCTCTTCACCAAGCCGCTGATCACCCTGATGGCCCGCACCAAGTTCTTCGCCAACGGCCACAAGTGGTCCGGCCTGGACCCGAAGCGGCTCGGTGCCCGCCCGCCGCTGCGCAGCAGCCGTCGCCGCAGCTCCTCCTCCTCTGCCGCCGTGAAGGAGGCCTGACGCCATGTCGCGCTTCTCCAACCTGGGCCACCGGCTCTACCAGGGCGAGGTGAGCTTCGACTTCGTCGGCCGCCGCAAGCTCTGGTACAGCATCTCCGCCGTGATCGTGCTGGTCGCCGGCATCGGTCTGGCCATGGGCCTGCACCTGGGCATCGAGTTCAAGGGCGGTTCGGTCTACACGGTCGCCAAGCCGGGCCTGTCGGTCTCGCAGGCGCAGACCGCGGCGGACAAGATCGTCGAGTCGCACCCGCTGGTGCAGTCGACCGAGAACGGCAAGATCCGCATCCAGGTCAGCTCGGAGGAGAAGGTCACCGCGGCGACCTTCACCGAGAAGCTGTCCAAGGAGCTGGACGTCCCGGTCAAGGAGATCGACACCCAGGTGATCGGTCCCAGCTGGGGTGAGCAGATCTCCCAGAAGGCCCTGCTCGGCCTGGTGATCTTCATGGTGCTGGTCACCGTGTACCTGGCCATCGCCTTCGAGTGGCGGATGGCGGTGGCCGCCCTGGTCGCCCTCATCCACGACCTCCTGATCACCATCGGGGTGTACGCCCTGGTGGGCTTCGAGGTCACGCCGGGTACGGTGATCGGCTTCCTGACGATCCTCGGGTACTCGCTCTACGACACGGTCGTCGTCTTCGACACCGTGAAGGAGAACACCCGCGGGATCACCAAGCAGAACAAGCTCACCTTCTCCGAGGCCGCCAACCACGGCCTCAACCAGACCCTGGTGCGCTCCATCAACACCACCGTGGTGGCCCTGCTGCCGGTGGCGGCGCTGCTCTTCATCGGCGGCGGCCTGCTGGGCGCCGGCACCCTGAACGACATCTCGCTCGCGCTGTTCATCGGCCTCGCGGCCGGTGCCTACTCCTCGATCTGCGTGGCCACCCCGCTGTACGCGCAGCTCAAGGAGGAGCAGCCGGAGATCAAGGCGCTCACCAAGCGGGTCGCCCAGCGCCGCGCGGCGGACGCCAAGGCGGCGGCCGAGCGGACCGGGGCCGGCGAGGACGAGGAGATCGCGGACGAGGACCTGCCTGCGGGTATGGTCGGTCAGCGAGGCCGATCGGCCGGGACCACCCGGGCCCGGCGGTCGTCCGGCAAGCGCTGACCACTCCCCACAGGTGAGGACCCCCTTCGTGACCACCGCCGACACCGCCCTGGCCGAGCTGCTGAACAGCCGGATCCGGGACGTCCCGGACTACCCGAAGCCCGGCGTGCTGTTCAAGGACATCGCGCCGCTGCTCGCCGACGCCGAGGCCTTCGGCGCCCTCACCCGGGCGCTGGCGGACCGGGCGGCGGCGCTCGGGGCGACCAAGGTGGTGGGCCTGGAGGCGCGCGGCTTCGTGCTGGCGGCCCCGGCGGCCTTCGCGGCCGGGCTCGGCTTCGTGCCGATCCGCAAGCAGGGCAAGCTGCCCGGCGAGGTCTTCCGCCGCTCGTACGAGCTGGAGTACGGCTCGGCGACGCTGGAGGTCCAGTGCGACGCCTTCGCGCCCGGTGAGCGGGTGCTGGTGGTGGACGACGTGCTGGCCACCGGCGGCACGATCGGTGCCTCGCTGGACCTGGTGAAGGAGGCCGGCGCCGAGCTCGCGGGCGTCGTGGTCCTGATGGAGCTGGGCTTCCTGGACGGCCGGGAGCGGCTGGCCGGGCACCTGGGCGACGCGCCGCTGGAGACGCTGGTCACGGTCTGAGCAGGACATCGGAGGGCGGCGGTCGGATCATCCGACCGCCGCCCTCCGCGTGTCCCCACCCAGGCGGCTGAACACCCGGCGGCCGGGCTCGGTACCATGAAGGTTCATCCCCTCCGGTAGCGCGAGCCCCGCGGGGGGCAGGCCCCAGTGCCCCGAGGAGTGTCCTTGCCCGACGAGGTTGTGCCCACGGCCGCATCGGCCGCCCCCGACAACCGTCCCACGCCCTCGGGGGCCACCCCGGTACGCCCGGCGCCGACCTCCTCGCGGCCGCTGGCCCCCGCCCTGCGCCCGTCGAGCCCCGGCGGCATGCGTGCCCGCCTGGCCCGCCTCGGCGGCCAGCGCTCCAGCGTGCTCAACCCCGTGCTGGAGCCGCTCTTCCGCTCCATCCGGGCCAACGACCCCAAGGCCGACCCGGCCCTGCTGCGCGACATCGAGAAGGCGTACGCGGTCGCCGAGAAGTGGCACCGCGGCCAGAAGCGCAAGAGCGGCGACCCGTACATCACCCACCCGCTGGCGGTCGCCACCATCCTCGCCGAGCTCGGCATGGATGCCCCGACCCTGATGGCCGGGCTGCTCCACGACACCGTCGAGGACACCGACTACGGGCTGGAGACCCTGCGCAAGGACTTCGGCGACTCGGTGGCCCTGCTGGTCGACGGCGTCACCAAGCTGGACCGGGTCAAGTTCGGCGAGGCCGCGCAGGCCGAGACCGTCCGCAAGATGGTCGTCGCGATGGCCAAGGACCCGCGGGTCCTGGTGATCAAGCTGGCCGACCGCCTGCACAACATGCGCACCATGCGCTACCTCAAGCGGGAGAAGCAGGAGAAGAAGGCCCGCGAGACGCTGGAGATCTACGCCCCGCTGGCGCACCGGCTGGGCATGAACACCATCAAGTGGGAGCTGGAGGACCTCGCCTTCGCGATCCTCTACCCCAAGATGTACGACGAGATCGTCCGGCTGGTCGCCGAGCGCGCGCCCAAGCGGGACGAGTACCTGGCGACCGTCATCGACCAGGTCCAGGGCGACCTGCGGGGCGCCCGGATCACCGCCTCCGTCACCGGCAGGCCGAAGCACTACTACTCGGTCTACCAGAAGATGATCGTCCGGGGCCGGGACTTCGCCGAGATCTACGACCTGGTGGGCATCCGGGTCCTGGTCGACACCGTCCGCGACTGCTACGCGGCGCTGGGCACCATCCACGCGCGGTGGAACCCGGTGCCGGGGCGGTTCAAGGACTACATCGCGATGCCCAAGTTCAACATGTACCAGTCGCTGCACACCACGGTGATCGGTCCCGGCGGCAAGCCGGTCGAGCTGCAGATCCGCACCTTCGACATGCACCGCCGGGCCGAGTACGGCATCGCGGCGCACTGGAAGTACAAGCAGCGCGCGGTGGCCGGCGCCTCCAAGGTCCGTACCGACACCCCGACCCAGACCCGCAAGGACGACAAGGCCGGCGCCGTCAACGAGATGGCCTGGCTGCGGCAGCTGCTCGACTGGCAGAAGGAGACCGCCGACCCCAGCGAGTTCCTGGAGTCGCTCCGCTTCGACCTGGCGAGCAACGAGGTCTTCGTCTTCACCCCCAAGGGCGACGTCATAGCGCTGCCGGCCGGCGCCACCCCGGTGGACTTCGCCTTCGCCGTGCACACCGAGGTGGGCTACCGCTGCATAGGCGCCCGGGTCAACGGACGCCTGGTGCCGCTGGAGTCCACCCTGGAGAACGGCGACGCGGTCGAGGTCTTCACCTCCAAGGCGGAGAACGCCGGACCCTCCCGGGACTGGCTGGGCTTCGTCAAGTCGCCGCGCGCCCGCAACAAGATCCGCGCCTGGTTCTCCAAGGAGCGCCGCGAGGAGGCGATCGAGCACGGCAAGGAGGCCATCGCCCGGGCGATGCGCAAGCAGGGCCTGCCGATCCAGCGGATCCTGACCGGCGACTCGCTGGTCACCCTGGCCCACGAGATGCGCTACCCCGACATCTCCTCGCTCTACGCCGCGATCGGCGAGGGCCACGTCGCCGCGCAGAACATCGTCCAGAAGCTGGTCCAGGCGCTGGGCGGCGAGGACGGGGCCACCGAGGACCTCGCCGAGACCGCCACCCCGACGCACGACAACCGGCGCGCGGCGCGCCGCCGGGCCAAGGGCGACCCGGGCGTGATCGTCAAGGGCGTGGACGACGTCTGGGTCAAGCTCTCGCGCTGCTGCACCCCGGTGCCGGGCGACCCGATCGTGGGCTTCGTCACCCGCGGCAACGGCGTCTCGGTGCACCGCGCCGACTGCGTCAACGTGGACGCGCTCAGCCAGCAGCCCGAGCGGATGATCGACGTCGAGTGGGCGGCCACCCAGTCCTCGGTGTTCCTGGTCGCCATCCAGGTCGAGGCGCTGGACCGCTCCCGCCTGCTGTCGGACGTCACCCGGGTGCTGTCCGACCAGCACGTCAACATCCTCTCGGCGGCGGTCCAGACCTCCCGCGACCGGGTGGCGATGAGCCGCTTCACCTTCGAGATGGGCGACCCCAAGCACCTGGGCCACGTCCTGAAGGCCGTCCGCGGCGTGGAGGGCGTCTACGACGTCTACCGCGTCACCTCGGCCCGCAAGTAGTACCCCGGGCGGCGCCGCCCGCGGTACCGGCACACGGCGAAGGGCCCGGGTTCAGAACCCGGGCCCTTCGCCGTGCGTGCCGTACGCGTCGTGCGGGGAGGGCGGCGATCAGCCGCTGAACTCCTCCTGCGACTTGTGCGCCTGCTCCAGCAGGGTCTCCACACCGGCCAGCTCGGACTCCAGCTTGGCCGCCTTCGAGGAGTTGCCGGCCGCGCGGGCCTTCTCCAGGTCGGTGCGCAGCTTGTCGGCCTTGGCCTGGAAGAGGCCCACCATGCCGGCCGCGCGGGCCTTCGCCTCCGGGTTGGAGCGCTTCCAGTCGGCCTCCTCGGCCTCGCGGATCGCCCGCTCGACCGCGTTCAGCCGGCCGTCCAGCTTCGGACGGGCGTCGCGCGGCACGTGCCCGATCGCCTCCCAGCGCTCGTTGACGTCGCGCAGGGCGGCCTTGGCGGCCCTGAGGTCGGTGATCGGCAGGATCGCCTCGGCCTCGGTGGCCAGCGCCTCCTTCAGCTTCTGGTTGCCGACCTGCTCGGCGTCGCGCTCGCTGAAGACCGCGGAACGGGCCTGGAAGAAGACGTCCTGGGCGCCGCGGAACCGCGCCCACAGCTCGTCCTCGACGTCGCGCTGCGCCCGGCCGGCCGCCTTCCAGCGGGCCATGAGGTCGCGGTAGCGCGCGGCGGTGTCGCCCCACTCGGTGGAGGAGGAGAGCGCCTCGGCCTCGGTGACCAGCTGCTCCTTGGCGACCCGGGCCTGCTCGCGCTCGGCGTCCAGGGTGGCGAAGTGCGCCTTGCGGTGCTTGGAGAAGACCGAGCGGGCGTGCGAGAAGCGGTGCCACAGCTCGTCGTCGCTCTTGCGGTCCAGGCGCGGCAGGCCCTTCCAGGTGTCCACCAGCGCGCGCAGCCGGTCGCCGGCCTCCCGCCACTGGGTGGACTCGGCGAGCTGCTCGGCCTCGGCGACCAGCGCCTCCTTGGCCGTGCGGGTCTCGTTCTGGGCCTTGGCGCGGGCGGCCTTGCGCTCCTCGCGGCGGCTCTCGATCTCGCCGGTGAGGGTCTCCAGCCGCTTGGCCAGGGCCTCCAGGTCGCCGACCGCGTGCCCCTCGGCCACCTGCGCGCGCAGGTGCTCCAGCGCGGTCTGGGCGTCCTTGGCGGCCAGGTCGGTGGTGCGCACCCGCTTCTCCAGCAGGCCGATCTCCACCTCGATGCCCTGGTACTTGCGCTCGAAGTAGGCGAGCGCCTCCTCGGGCGAGCCGGCCTGCCAGGAACCCACGACGCGTTCGCCGTCGGACGTCCTGACGTAGACCGTGCCCTGCTCGTCGACACGGCCCCACGGGTCGCTGCTCATAGCGCGTCCTCCACATGACGTCGCGCCCGCGCCGGGGCGGTTACGCGTCCGTCGTCCACAGTTGATGTGCGGCGGACCGATGGGTCCGCCGTCCCGTCCGCCGTGACTTCCGTACTGCCGAGGGTGTCGGCCGGCGGGTCTGGGCACCCTTAACAACGCCAACATAGGCGACCGGGCCCGGTGCTGTCCGCATCCGGGCCGGGCGATTTCGGTCCGGCGGCGCTCCGCGGGAGTCCGGGCGCGCCGCCGGAGCGGATCAACTCTTCGCGACCGTCACCGAGTTGAAGGTGACGTCGGCCATCGGCCGACCGTCCCGGCCACCCTCCAGGGTGCCCGCGGCGGCGATCTTCTGGATCGCCTCCAGGCCGCCGGTGATCGTGCCGAACGGGGTGTAGTTCGGCGGCAGCTCGGTCTCCTTGTAGACCAGGAAGAACTGGCTGCCGTTGGTGTTCGCGCCGGAGTTGGCCATCGCCACGGTGCCGGCCGGGTACTTCGCGCCGGCCAGGTTCTCGTCCGCGAACTTGTAGCCCGGGCCGCCCATGCCGCCCTTGACGGTGGCGCTGGCCGTCGGGTCGCCGCACTGCAGCACGAAGATGCCGTCGGTGGTCAGACGGTGGCACTTGGTGGCGTCGAAGTACTTCTCGGCGGCCAGGAACACGAAGGAGTTCACCGTGTGCGGCGCCTTCGCGGCGTCCAGATCGATGACCACCTTGCCGCAGTTGGTGTCCAGCGTCGCCGTGTACTCGGCGCCGTTCTCCAGCGTCATCGCGGGCTCGGTCTGCCACTGCTTGCCGTTCGGCGCCGCCGTCGACGGGTCGGTGCAGCCCTCGACCGGCTTGCGGGTCGGCGCGGCCTGCGGGGTCTGCGACAGGGACGGCGCGGCCTGCGCGGTGTCCTTCTTGTCGTCGGAGTCGAACACCCCGCCCGCCACCAGCGCACCGCTGCCGGCGAGCACCACCACGGCCAGCGAGGCGCCGAGGATCGTGTTGCGGCGCTTGGACTTCGCCTGCGCCTCCGCCCGGCGCTGGGCCTGGCGCTCGTACTTCTCGCGGGCGAGCTGCCGCCGCCGCTGTTCGCTGCTGACCACCGGCCGGTTCTCCTGAAGATGCTGGTACTGGTGAACGGATTCGATGCGGATCATCGCATCCATCGGCGGCCAAGTGTAGGTACCCCGGCCGTAAGAGCGGGGTGAAACGCAAGGGACCTGTCACCGCCGATCTGGTTCGCAACCGGACCCGCCCCGCCGGTAGGCTGCCCCTACCACCATCGTGTGCAGCTCCGTTCCGCCCACCCGCCGCAGTCGACCGGGCCCCCGTCGACCGCCCGACCGACCACGAAGGACGCGCGTGTTCATCGCCGGATTTCCCGCTGGAGCCTGGGGCACCAACTGCTACCTGGTCGCGCCGGCGCCCGGCGAGGAGTGCGTCATCGTCGACCCCGGCCACCAGGCCGCGCAGGGCGTCGAGGAGCTGATCCGCGAGCACCGGCTGAAGCCCGTCGCCGTGGTGCTCACCCACGGCCACATCGACCACATCGCCTCCGTGGTCCCGGTCTGCGGCGCCCGCGGCGTCCCGGCCTGGATCCACCCCGAGGACCGCTACATGATGGCGGACCCGGAGAAGGCGCTCGGCCGCTCCCTGGGCACCCAGCTGATGGGCGAGCTCACCGTCGGCGAACCCGACGACGTGCGCGAGCTCACCGACGGCAGCGTCCTGGAGCTGGCCGGCCTGCAGCTCACCGTCGACCACGCGCCCGGCCATACCAAGGGGTCGGTGACGTTCCGGACGCCCGCCGCCGGGGAGATCCCCCCGGTGCTGTTCTCGGGCGACCTGCTCTTCGCCGGCTCCATAGGGCGTACGGACCTCCCGGGCGGGGACAGCGCGGCGATCATGCACTCGCTGGCCCGGGTCTGCCTGCCCCTCGACGACGCCACCGTGGTCCTCTCCGGCCACGGCGGACAGACCACCATCGGCCGTGAGCGCGCCACCAACCCCTACCTCCGACAGGCAGCGGGGGCGTCCGGCGCCCCGGCCTTCCCTCGACGAGGAATGTGACGGAAGAGAAGTTGAGCACCTTCACCGCCCCCAAGGGCACCTACGACCTGCTGCCCCCCAGCTCCGCGACCTTCCTGGCGATCCGCGAGCGCCTCTCCGCGCCGGCCCGCCTGGCCGGCTACGGCTACATCGAGACCCCGGTCTTCGAGGACGTGAAGCTGTTCTCCCGCGGCGTCGGCGAGTCCACCGACATCGTCACCAAGGAGATGTTCTCCCTCACCAAGCGCGGCAAGGAGGACCTCGCGCTGCGCCCCGAGGGCACCGCCTCGGTGCTGCGCGCCGCGCTCCAGGCCAACCTGCACAAGCAGGGCAACCTGCCGGTCAAGCTCTGGTACTCCGGCTCGTACTACCGCTACGAGCGCCCGCAGGCCGGCCGCTACCGCCAGTTCGCCCAGGTCGGCGCCGAGGCGATCGGCGCCGAGGACCCGGCACTGGACGCCGAGCTGATCATCCTGGCCGACGACGCCTTCCGCTCGCTGGGCCTGCGCGACTACACGCTGCTGCTCAACAGCCTCGGCGACAAGCAGTGCCGCCCGGTCTACCGCGCCGCCCTGATCGAGTTCCTGGCCGGCCTGGACCTCGACGAGGACACCCGCCGCCGCGCCGAGATCAACCCGCTGCGGGTGCTGGACGACAAGCGCGAGTCGGTGCAGGCCCAGCTGGGCGGCGCGCCGATGCTGCGCGACTACCTCTGCGAGGACTGCAAGTCCTACGACGAGCAGGTCCGCGCCCTGCTGACCGCCAACGGCGTGGCCTTCACGGACGACCCCAAGCTGGTCCGCGGCCTGGACTACTACACCCGCACCACCTTCGAGTTCGTCCACAACGGCCTCGGCGCGCAGTCCGCGGTCGGCGGCGGCGGCCGCTACGACGGCCTGTCCGAGATGATCGGCGGCCCGGCGCTGCCCTCCGTCGGCTGGGCGCTCGGCGTGGACCGCACCTACCTGGCGATGGAGGCCGAGGGCATCGTCCTCGACCTGCCCGCCACCACCTCCGTCTACGCCGTCGCGCTGGGCGAGGAGGCCAAGAACGTCCTGTTCGCCAAGGTGGTCGAGCTGCGCCGGGCCGGCGTCGCCACCGATCTGGCCTTCGGCGTCAAGACCATCAAGAACGCCATGAAGTCCGCCGACCGTTCCGGTGCCCGCTTCGCTCTCGTCGCGGGGGACCGGGATCTCGCCGCCGGTGTCGTCCAGCTCAAGGACCTGACCACCGGCGAGCAGACGCCCGTCGACCTCGAAGCACTCGTCACCACCCTGAAGGAGAAGCAGCTGTGATCCGCACGCACGACGCGGGGACGCTCCGCGCGGAGCACGCCGGAGCGACCGTCACCCTGGCGGGCTGGGTCGCCCGCCGCCGCGACCACGGCGGCGTGGCCTTCATCGACCTGCGGGACGCCTCCGGCACCGTGCAGATCGTGGTCCGCGACCTGGAGTCGGTGCACGGCCTGCGCGCCGAGTACTGCGTCAAGGTCGTCGGCGACGTCCGGGTCCGCCCCGAGGGCAACGAGAACCCGGACATCCCGACCGGCGGCATCGAGGTCGTCGTCAGCGACATCGAGGTGCTCTCGGAGGCGGCCCCGCTGCCCTTCCCGGTCGCCGAGTACGAGCCGGGCACGGTCAACGAGGAGGTGCGCCTGCGCTACCGCTACCTCGACCTGCGCCGCGAGGGCCCCGCCAAGGGCCTGCGCCTGCGCTCCAAGGTGAGCAACATCATCCGCCGGGTGATGGAGGAGAACGACTTCCTCGACATCGAGACGCCGTACCTCACCCGCTCCACCCCCGAGGGCGCCCGCGACTTCCTCGTCCCGGTCCGCCTGCAGCCCGGTCACTGGTACGCCCTGCCGCAGTCGCCCCAGCTGTTCAAGCAGCTGCTGATGGTGGCCGGCATGGAGCGCTACTACCAGATCGCCCGCTGCTTCCGCGACGAGGACTTCCGCGCCGACCGGCAGCCGGAGTTCACCCAGCTGGACATCGAGGCCTCGTTCGTCGACCAGGAGGACATCCTGGCCCTCGGCGAGAAGATCATCGGCGCCGTCTGGCGCGAGGTGCACGGCTACGAGATCCCGAACCCGCTGCCGCGGATGAGCTACGCGGACGCCATGGGCCGCTACGGCTCCGACAAGCCGGACGTCCGCTTCGGCCAGGAGCTGACCGACCTCACCGCGTACTTCAAGGGCACCTCCTTCCGGGTCTTCCAGGCCCCGTACGTCGGTGCGGTCGTCATGCCCGGCGGCGCCTCGCAGCCGCGCAAGCAGCTCGACGCCTGGCAGGACTGGGCCAAGGCGCGCGGCGCCAAGGGCCTCGCCTACGTCCTCATCGACGCCGAGACCGGCGAGCTGCGCGGCCCGGTCGCCAAGAACCTCTCCGAGGAGCACCTGGCCGGCCTCGCCGCCGCGGCCGGCGCCAAGAACGGCGACGCGATCTTCTTCGCGGCCGGCAAGGAGCGCCCCTCCCAGGAGCTGCTGGGCGCCGCCCGCCTGGAGATCGGCCGCCGCTGCGAGCTCATCGACGAGTCGCAGTGGGCCTTCCTCTGGGTCGTCGACTTCCCGATGTTCGAGCCGATCGAGGACGACAAGGGCGAGTTCCAGGGCTGGCACGCGGTGCACCACCCCTTCACCGCCCCGACCGCGGAGTCGCTGGACACCTTCGACACCGACCCGGGCAGCGCGCTCTCCAACGCCTACGACCTGGTCCTCAACGGTTCGGAGCTGGGCGGCGGTTCGATCCGTATCCACCAGCGCGAGGTGCAGAAGCGGGCGTTCGACGCGATCGGCCTCTCCGAGGAGGAGGCCGCCTCGCAGTTCGGCTTCCTGCTGGACGCCTTCAACTACGGCCCGCCGCCGCACGGCGGTGTCGCCTTCGGCCTCGACCGGGTGGTCACCCTGCTCGGCGGGTACGACACCATCCGCGACGTCATCGCCTTCCCGAAGACGTCCACCGGTGGCGACCCGCTGACCGGCGCCCCCACCCCGATCACCCCCGCGCAGCGCCGCGAGGCCGGCGTCGACGCCCAGCCGAAGGTGCGCGAGGAGGCCAAGGGCGAGGCCAAGTAGGTCCTCGGTCGGGTGCTCCGGCAAACGGAGACCGAACATCCGACAACGATGAGGACACCAAGTCCCCTGCGGCTTCCGGGGACTGAGGCTTGATCGGCTAGCCTGTCACGGCCCCGGACGGTGCACCCACCGTCCGGGGCCGGTCCACAACGGCGTGCGACACAGGGAGGTTCCCCCCACATGACGGTCAGTACCAGGGTCGAGTGTCCCGAGGACGCACCCGCGACCAGACGGGTGCACATGGCGGCCTTCCCCGGCCCCGACGAGGCCGACCTGGTGGACGCGCTGCGCCGCGACCCCGCCTGGCTGCCGGCCCTGTCGCTGGTCGCGGTCGACGCGGGCGGGCTGGTCGTCGGCCACGCCCTGCTCACCCGGCTGCGGGTCGGCGACGGCCACGGGCTGGCCCTGGCACCGGTGGCGGTCGCCCCGGAGTGGCAGCGCAAGGGCGTCGGCGAGCTGGTCGTCCGGGCCGCGCTCGCCGCGGCCGAGGAGGCCGGCGAGAAGCTGGTCGTCGTGCTCGGCGACCCCGCCTACTACGGCCGCTTCGGCTTCGGCCCGGCCGCCGCGCACGAGGTCACCGGCCCGTTCGACGTGCCGGAGGTCTACTTCCAGGCGCTGGCGCTGCCCGCGTACGACGGCGGACCGCGGGGCCTGTGCCACTACCCGGAGCCCTTCGAAGCGGCCTGATCATCTGCCTTCCGCGTGCTGGTCCGACGCGGACCGCCGGACCCGTCCTACCGTGGGTGCTCGACCCAGTACCCCGCGCGGACGGAGACCCAGGTGGCAGCCGAGGACCGGCACGAGCGCCCCGCCAAGCCCCCGCGGCTGGCCAGGAAGGCCTACGAGCGCGAGCTGCTGCGCCTCCAGAACGAGCTGGTGAAGCTCCAGGAATGGGTGCGGGCGGAGGGCGTCCGGCTGGTCGTGGTCTTCGAGGGGCGCGACGCCGCCGGCAAGGGCGGGGCGGTCAAACGGGTCACCGAGTACCTCAACCCCCGCATCGCCCGGGTCGCCGCGCTCCCCGCCCCCACCGAGCGCCAGCGCACCCAGTGGTACTTCCAGCGGTACGTCGAGCACCTGCCGGCGGCCGGGGAGATCGTCCTGTTCGACCGCAGCTGGTACAACCGGGCCGGGGTCGAGAAGGTGATGGGCTTCTGCACCGAGGAGGAGCACCGGCAGTTCCTCCACCAGTGCCCGACCTTCGAGCAGATGCTGATCGGGTCCGGGATCCTGCTGCGCAAGTACTGGTTCTCGGTCAGCGACTCCGAGCAGGAGCGCCGCTTCCGCGACCGCCTGGAGGACCCGATGCGGCGCTGGAAGCTCTCCCCGATGGACGTCGAGTCGATCACCCGCTGGGAGGACTACTCGCAGGCCAAGGACGAGATGTTCCAGCACACCGACACGCCGGACTCGCCCTGGTACGTGGTGGAGAGCGACGACAAGCGGCGGGCCCGCATCAACATGATCGCCCACCTGCTCTCCGGCGTCCCGTACCGCGAGGTGGCCCCGCCCGCGATCGGCCTCCCGGACCGGCCCGCCCCGCGCGGCTACCGGCGGCCCCCGCGCGGCCTGCAGACCTTCGTCCCCGACCACGCGGCCACCGTCGGGAAGGCGTAGCGGTCGGGGCGGTCCTCCTCCGAACGGCCCGCCCGGCGTTGCCGGTGCCGCCTCCCGGACGTGCGATGGAGGTGCCCGCACCGACCCCGGGCGCCCGGTGCGGCGCCCGCCCCACGCCAGGAGACCCGCCCATGTTCGTACGTACCGTCTACGCCACCGGTGACCCGGCCGCGCTCGACAGCTGCCTCGACGGCCTGCGCGCCGAAGCGGTCGGGCTGCTCTCCGGGCAATCCGGCTACCGGGGTTACGGGCTCTTCGCCAACCGGGAGCTCGGCATCGTCACCATGGGCTCCTGGTGGGCGGACCGGGAGGCCGAGCGCAGTAGCGACGCCCAACTGGCGGACCGGCGCGCCGAACTGCTGTCGCCCTTCGCGGGGACGGCGACCACCGACGTCTGGGAGGCCGTGGTCGCGGACCGGCCGGTCGAGGTGGCCCCCGGCGCCTGGTTCCGGCTGGCCAAGTTCGACCTCGACCGGAGCAAGGCCGACCGGCTGGCCGGCGCCTTCCGGGAGGACGTCCTGCCGGCCCTGCGGCGGCTCGACGGCTTCCTGGGCGGATCCATGCTGTTCAGCACCGAGGACGAGCGCGGCGCGGTGGGCATCCTCTTCGCCGACCGGGCCGCCCTTGCGGCCTCCCGCGGACCGGTCGCCCGCGCCCGGGCCAAGGCCGTGGCCGGCGGCGGGGCGACGCTGCGCTCGCTGGAGGAGTTCGAGGTCGTCCTGCTGGACCTGCCCCGGCCGGCCTGACCGCCCCCGAGGCTCCGCGATCCGGGCCGGGCTGTCCGCGGCCTCGCATAGGCTTCCGGTGTGGACGAACCGGACCTCTTCACCGCTGCCGCCGAGGAGCGCCGGGCCAAGGAGCCCGGCCGCGCCCCGCTCGCCGTACGGATGCGCCCGCGCACCCTGGACGAGGTGGCCGGCCAGCGGCAGCTGCTGAAGCCCGGCTCGCCGCTGCGCCGGCTGGTGTCCGGCTCGCGCGGCCCGGCGGCCACCAGCTCGGTGATCCTCTGGGGCCCGCCCGGCACCGGCAAGACCACTCTCGCGCACGTCATCAGCCAGGCCGTGGAGGGCCGCTTCGTCGAACTGTCGGCGATCACCGCCGGGGTCAAGGAGGTCCGCGCGGTGATCGACGGCGCCCGGCGGGCCGTCGGCATGTCCGGCCGGGAGACCGTGCTCTTCCTGGACGAGATCCACCGCTTCTCCAAGGCCCAGCAGGACTCGCTGCTGCCCGCGGTGGAGAACCGCTGGGTCACCCTGATCGCCGCGACCACCGAGAACCCGTACTTCTCGGTGATCTCGCCGCTGCTGTCCCGCTCGCTGCTGCTCACCCTGGAGTCGCTGACCGACGAGGACGTCCGGGCGCTGCTGCACCGCGCGGTTGCCGATGAGCGCGGGCTGGAGGGCGCGCTGGAGCTGACCGGCGAGGCCGAGGACCACTTGGTGCGGCTGGCCGGCGGGGACGCCCGCAAGGCGCTGACCACGCTGGAGGCGGCGGCCGGGGCGGCGCTGGAGAAGGGCGAGGCGAGCATCACGCTGGCCACCACCGAGACCGCCGTCAACCAGGCGGCGGTGCGCTACGACCGGGACGGCGACCAGCACTACGACGTCGCCAGCGCGCTGATCAAGTCGATCCGCGGCAGCGACGTGGACGCCACCCTGCACTACCTGGCCCGGATGATCGAGGCGGGCGAGGACCCGCGCTTCATCGCCCGCCGGCTGATGATCTCGGCCAGCGAGGACGTCGGGCTGGCCGATCCGACCGTACTGCCGACCGCGGTGGCCGCCGCCCAGGCGGTGGCGCTGATCGGCTTCCCGGAGGCCCGGATCATCCTCTCCCAGGCGGCGATCGCGCTGGCCCTGGCCCCCAAGTCGAACGCGGCCTACCTGGCGATCGACGCGGCGCTCGCCGACGTCCGGCAGGGGCTGGCCGGCCCGGTGCCGGCGCACCTGCGGGACGCCCACTACGGCGGCGCGGGCAAGCTGGGCCACGGCCAGGGGTACCGGTACCCGCACGACCTGCCGGAGGGCATCGCCGCGCAGCAGTACGCGCCGGACGCGGTGCACGGCAAGCAGTACTACCGGCCGACCCGGCGCGGCGGGGAGGCCCGCTATGCGGACGTCGTGGAGTGGACCAGGGGGCGGCTCAAGGGGGAGTGAACGCCCGGTATACTCACTGGCAGTGCCGTGTCCCGGGTACGGCGGCGGGGGAGACCCCGACCGACCGGCCGCACCAGCGGGGCACCGGCCCGCCGCCCTCGCGGGCGGCAAGGAGCGTCGCGCACCGTTTCGGTGTCGCGTGCAGCCCACCAGCCCCGGTTCGGTGGGCCGTTCGTGTGCAAGCACTTCCGTGCCCGGCCCCGGAGAGCGGCTGATCGCACTGCCCTCGGGCGGTGGGGTTTTCTCCGGACCGCGACAGGCGACCTCCGTCAACACCTGGTGAAGCCGTATTCGCAAAGCAAGGAAGGTTTGGTTCATGGCGAACCAGAAGCGCCCCAAGGTCAAGATCGCGCGTGCGCTCGGCGTGCCGCTGACCCCGAAGTCCGTCAAGTACTTCGAGGCCCGCCCGTACCCGCCCGGCCAGCACGGCCGTGGTCGCAAGCAGAACTCGGACTACAAGGTCCGTCTGGTCGAGAAGCAGCGTCTGCGCGCTCAGTACGACCTGAGCGAGAAGCAGATGGCGCGTGCGTTCGACCGCGCGAAGAAGGCCGAGGGCAAGACCGGTGAGGCGCTCGTCGCCGAGCTGGAGACCCGCCTCGACGCCCTGGTGCTGCGTTCGGGCATCGCCCGCACCATCTACCAGGCCCGTCAGATGGTCGTCCACGGCCACATCGAGGTCAACGGCGGCAAGGTCAACAAGCCGTCGTACCAGATGAAGCCGGGCTTCGTGGTGACCGTCCGCGAGCGCAGCAAGGAGAAGGTCCCCTTCCAGGTCGCCCGTGAGGGTGGCAACGCTGGTGAGGGCCAGACCCCGAAGTACCTTGAGGTCAACCTGAAGGCCCTGGCCTTCCGCCTGGACCGTGCGCCGCAGCGCAAGGAGGTCCCGGTGGTCTGTGACGAGCAGCTGGTCGTCGAGTACTACTCGCGCTGACCCGCGAGCGGTGCCCCTGCGGTACCGCTGCGAGCCCCCGTCGCCTTCCGAGGCGGCGGGGGCTCGTGTCGTTGTGCGGCGCCCTAGGGGAGTTCCTCGCCAGCCATCGCGGCGGCCAGCCGCAGGTGCGGGCGGGCCTCCTCGGGGCGGCCCAGGCGCTCCAGGGTGCGGCCGAGCATCAGCCGGGCGTAGTCCTCGGCGGGCGCGGCGTCCAGGATCCGGCGCAGCTCCGCCTCGGCCCGGCCGAGCCGGGCGGAGTGGTAGTAGCTGCGGGCGAGCAGCAGCCGGACGGAGAGGTTGCCCGGCTCCTCGGCGAGGACGCCCTCCAGCATCCGGGCGGCGTCGCCGTACGCCTTGGAGTCGAACCAGAACCGGGCGAGGCGGTACTCGTCGGCGGTCGTGCGGACGGTCATGGCGGCTCTCCTTCGGTGCGGTGGTGCCGCCCGCTCCAGCAATGGACAAGTTTCAACTATTCCCGACCGGCGACGGCTCCGGGGCCGGCGGCCGGGGGGACGGCCCGGTGCCGGGCTGCGGGTTTGCTCCGCCCGGGAAGTCGTCGCCCAGCGCCCGGCCGACCGCCGCGTCCAGGTCCAGCCCGGCGCCGCAGTCGAAGAACTCGGTGAACTCCTGCTCGGTCAGCCCCGCCCGGGCCCGCTCGGCGCACGCCAGGTGCGGCCCGTTGAAGGTGCGCGACCCGAAGAACGGCTTGCCCACCGCCCGCCAGATCCGGTGCGCCGCGCCCTGCAGCACCCGCGCCTCGCGCAGGTCGCCGCTGGTCCCGGGGCCGTCCGGCTCGGTCTCCAGCAGCGCCAGCAGGTCGATCGCCAGCACGATGCCGAGCAGGTCCCGGAAGAGGTAGTTCAGCCGGACGCTCTCCCGGGCGTGCGCCCGCGCCAGCCGGACGTCCCCGCCCAGCCAGTCCGAGTACGCCATCGCGTACAGCCCGTACGCGTAGGCCCACTGCTCGCCGTGCTCCTCGCACACCGCGCGGACCTGGCCCAGCCAGACCTCGCCGCTCTCCTGGTCGCCCTGGAACAGGTAGGCGATGCCCAGCTCGAACATCGCCATCAGGACGTTGCTGTTGAGCTCGCCGATCGTCCGGTAGTGCCAGAGCGCCTCCTCGAACAGCTCGGCGGCGCGTACCGGCTGGTCGCCGATCAGCGCGGCGCAGCCCTGCCGGTGGACGGCGTAGGCCAGCGCCCGGTCGTCGCCGGTGGCCAGTGCCTGGCGGCGGCACTCCTCCAGGGCCGGGCGGGCGGCGGACAGGTCGCCCTGGAGGGTGGCCATGTAGCCGGTCACCCAGAGCGCCTTGGCCCGCGCCTCGGTGGGCTCGGTGCCGAGGGCGAGCGCGCGGTCCAGCCAGTGCCGGCCCTCGCCGAGGTGGCCGCAGCCGACCCAGTAGAACCAGAGCGTTCCGGCCAGCAGCAGCGCGAGCTGCTCCTCGCCGGGCTCGGCCAGGCAGAACTCCAGGGCCGCGCGCAGGTTGGGGTGGGCGAGTTCGGTGCGCTGGGCGGTCTCGGCCTGCCGGGGGCCGAACCACTCGACCTCGCCCCAGGTGGCCACGCCGAGGTACCAGTCGCGGTGGCGGCGCAGCATCCGGCGGTCGTCCCCGGCCGCGCGCAGCCAGTGGCCGCCGTACTCGCGCAGGGTGTCCAGCAGCCGGAACCGCACCCCGTAGGCGCTGTCCTCGCGCAGGACGACGGACTTGGCGACCAGGTCGGTGACCAGGTCCAGGATCCCGTCCGGGTCGATGCCGTCGCCGGCGCAGACGTACTCGGCCGCTTCGAGGTCGAAGCTGCCCGCGAAGACCGAGAGGCGGGCCCAGAGTAAACGTTCCTGCGCCGTGCAGAGCTCGTGACTCCAGCCGATCGTCGTGCGCAGGGTCTGATGGCGCGGCAGGGCCGACCGCGCGCCCCCGGTGAGCAGCCGGAAGCGGTCGTCGAGCCGCGCGGTGATCTGCTCCACCGACAGCGCCCGCAGCCGCCCGGCGGCCAGCTCCACGGCCAGCGGGATGCCGTCCAGCCGGCGGCACAGCAGCGCCACCTCCTCCGCCGCGGCCGGGCCGGGACCGAAGCCCGGCAGCACCGCCCGCGCCCGGTCCAGGAACAGCTGCACCGCGTCCGGGTGGCGCCCGCCCACCGGGCCCACCGGCAGCGGAGCCAGCGTCAGCACGTGCTCGCCCGGCGACTGCAGCGCCTCCCGGCTGGTGGTGAGCACCCGCAGCCCCGGCAGCGCGCGCAGCAGTGCGTCGGCCAGCTCGGCGCAGGCGTCCACCAGGTGCTCGCAGCCGTCCAGCACCAGCAGCACCCGGCGCCCGGCGAGCTGCTCGGACAGCACGTCCAGCGGCGGCCGGGCGGTGCCGTCGGTCAGCCGCAGCGCCTCCAGCACGGCGTGGCCCAGCAGCAGCGGGTCCTGCACCGCCGCCACCTCCACCAGCCAGGCGCCGTCCGGGAAGGCCCCCGCGGCCCGGGCCGCCGCACGCAGCGCCAGCCGGCTCTTGCCGACCCCGCCCGGCCCGGTGACGGTGACCAGCCGGGCCCCGGTGAGCAGCCCGGCCAGCGCGGCCAGCTCCTCGCGGCGCCCGACGAAGCTGGTGACCTCCGCCGGGAGCCGACCCGGCCCGCCCGGCACCGCCGGCGGGTGTGCTGCCGATTCGCCGGACAAAGCGCCGCTCCCTTCTCGGTGTCCGAACCGTCCCGCTCGGAACGTGCCCGGGCCGCCGGTGGGCGGTCCACCCGGCGCAACGAGGCGACCGGCCGGGGGGTTACGCGGGCGGCACCCGCAGCCGGGGGCCCGCGGCGGGGCGCGGAGGGGAAACCCGGTCCGGGAACACGCCGTGGTCGCGATAGGGTTCCCCCTGGGAGAACAGCAAGGCGAGGGAGCGCGCAAGGTGTCCGTGGGAGAGCTGGCCGGATTGCTGGTGGCCGTGTTCTGGGCGGTCCTGGTCACGCTGCTCGCGGTCGTGCTGGTCCGGCTCGCGCGGGTGCTCCGGGAGGCCACCGTGCTGGTCTCGGCCGTCACCGAGCAGGCCGTGCCGCTGCTGACCGAGGCCGGCGCCGCCGTGCGCAGCGCCAACGAGCAGCTGGAGCGGGTGGACGAGATCACCGCCAACGTGCAGGACGCCGCCGCCAACGCCAACGCGCTCTCCTCCACCGTCGCGGCCACCCTGGGCGGGCCGCTGGTCAAGGTCGCGGCCTTCAGCTACGGCGTCCGCAAGGCCGTCGCCAAGCAGCAGGGCGGGCCGCTGCTGCCCGCGCAGCCCGGTGAGCGCGAGGAGCTGGCCCGGCTGATCCGGGCCGAGGTGCGCGCCGCCACCGCCCCGCGGAGCGGTCTGATTGCCCGGGTCCGGCGCGCGGTGAGGGGCTGACGGCATGGTGCGACGCATCTTCTGGATGGCGGTCGGCGCCGGCGCCACCGTCTGGGCCATGAACAAGGCCAACGAGGCCGTCCACCGGCTCACCCCGGACAGCCTCTCCGGCACCGCCGCGCGCGGTGCGCTGCAGCTGGGCGACGCCGCCAAGCGGTTCGCCCGGGACGTGAAGGCCGGGATGGCCGAGCGCGAGGAGCAACTGCGCGGCGACCTGGGGCTGGACGGCACCGCCGTCGTCGAGCCCCGGCGCGCGCGCGGGGCGCTGCGCGGCGAGCCGCAGTACCGAGCTATCTCGGCGGCGCCCGGCAGCCCGGCCGCCGCCCTGCCTCCGTCCCGCAGTGCCCGCACCACCCCCCAAGCCATCGAAGACACGCCCCGCCGCGCACTGCCGCCGCGGGGCGGCACCCCGAACCGGAAGGACCACTAATGGAGTCGGCAGAGATCCGCCGCCGCTGGCTGCGCTTCTTCGAGGAGCGCGGCCACACCGTCGTTCCGTCGGCGTCCCTGGTCGCCGACGACCCCACCCTGCTGCTCGTCAACGCCGGCATGGTGCCCTTCAAGCCGTACTTCCTCGGCGAGATCAAGCCGCAGTTCTCGCGCGCCACCAGCGTCCAGAAGTGCGTGCGCACCCTGGACATCGAGGAGGTCGGGAAGACCACCCGGCACGGCTCCTTCTTCCAGATGTGCGGCAACTTCTCCTTCGGCGACTACTTCAAGGAAGGCGCCATCAAGTTCGCCTGGGAGCTGCTCACCACTCCCGTCGCGGACGGCGGCTACGGCCTGGAGAAGGAGAAGCTCTGGATCACCGTCTACAAGGACGACGACGAGGCCGAGCAGATCTGGCGCGACGTCATCGGCGTGCCGTCCGAGCGCATCCAGCGCCTCGGCATGAAGGACAACTTCTGGTCGATGGGCGTCCCCGGCCCGTGCGGCCCGTGTTCGGAGATCAACTACGACCGCGGCCCCGCGTACGGCGAGGAGGGCGGCCCGGCGGTCAACGGCGAGCGCTACCTGGAGATCTGGAACCTGGTCTTCATGCAGTACGAGCGCGGCCACGGCGACGGCAAGGACGGCTTCGAGATCCTCGGCGACCTGCCGAGCAAGAACATCGACACCGGCCTGGGCCTGGAGCGCCTCGCCGCCATCCTGCAGGGCGTCGACAACCTCTTCGAGATCGACACCAGCCGGATGATCCTGGACCGCGCCGCGGAGCTCACCGGCCACACCTACGGCGCCGACCACAAGTCGGACGTCTCGCTGCGCGTGGTCACCGACCACATCCGCACCGCGCTGATGCTGATCGGTGACGGCGTCACCCCGGGCAACGAGGGCCGCGGTTACGTGCTGCGCCGCATCCTGCGCCGCGCCATCCGCAACATGCGCCTGCTCGGCGCCACCGGTGTGGTCGCCAAGGACCTCACCGACACCGCCATCAAGGCGATGGCCCCGCAGTACCCGGAGCTGGAGAGCGACCGCAAGCGCATCGAGACGGTCGTCGTCGGCGAGGAGACGGCCTTCCTGCAGACCCTGAAGGCCGGCACCAGCCTGCTGGACGCCGCGGTCACCGAGACCAAGCAGTCCGGCGGCGCGGTGCTCTCCGGTGACCAGGCGTTCAAGCTGCACGACACCTACGGCTTCCCGATCGACCTGACCCTGGAGATGGCCGAGGAGCAGGGCCTCCAGGTGGACGAGGCAGGCTTCCGCCGCCTGATGCAGGAGCAGCGGGACCGCGCCAAGGCCGACGCCAAGGCCAAGAAGATGGGCCACGCCGACGTCGCCGCGTACCGTGAGGTCGCCGACCGGTCCGGCGCCAGCGTCTTCACCGGCTACCACCTGACCGAGGGCGAGGCCACCGTGGTCGGCCTGCTGGTGGACGGCGTCCCGGCGCCGGCCGCCACCGAGGGCGACGAGGTCGAGATCATCCTCGACCGCACCCCGTTCTACGCCGAGGGCGGCGGCCAGCTCGCCGACCAGGGCCGGATCCGGCTGGACTCCGGCGCGGTCGTCGAGATCCGCGACGTGCAGCAGCCCGTCCCGGGCGTGGTCGTGCACTCCGGCGGCGTGCTGTTCGGCGAGGTCGTGCTCGGCGCGTCCGCGTACGCCACCATCGACGTCGACCGCCGCCGGGCGATCGCCCGCGCCCACTCGGCCACCCACCTGACCCACCAGGCGCTGCGCGACGCGCTCGGCCCGACGGCCGCCCAGGCCGGTTCGGAGAACGCCCCGGGCCGCTTCCGCTTCGACTTCGGCTCGCCGGCCGCGGTGCCGGGCAGCGTGCTGGTCGACGTCGAGCAGAAGATCAACGACGTGCTGACCCGCGAACTGGAGGTCACCGCCGAGGTCATGACGATGGACCAGGCCCGCAAGGCCGGCGCCATCGCGATGTTCGGCGAGAAGTACGGCGACGAGGTCCGGGTCGTCACCATCGGCGACTTCTCCAAGGAGCTGTGCGGTGGCACGCACGTCGGCAACACCGCCCAGCTGGGCCTGGTGAAGCTGCTCGGCGAGTCGTCGATCGGCTCCGGCGTGCGCCGGGTGGAGGCGCTGGTCGGCACCGACGCGTACAAGTTCCTGGCCCGTGAGCACACCGTGGTCGCCCAGCTCACCGAGCTGGTCAAGGGCCGCCCGGAGGAGCTGCCGGAGAAGATCTCGGGCATGCTCGCCAAGCTGAAGGACGCCGAGAAGGAGATCGAGCGCTTCCGCGCGGAGAAGGTGCTGGCCGCCGCGGCGGGCCTGGCCTCCTCGGCCGAGGACGTGCACGGCATCGCGGTCGTCGCGGCCCGGGTCGCCGACGGCACCGGCGCGGACGAGCTGCGCAAGCTCGTCCTGGACGTGCGCGGCCGGCTGGGCGCGCGCCCAGCCGTGGTCGCCGCGTTCACGGTGGCCAACGACCGCCCGCTGACCGTGATCGCCACCAACGAGGACGCCCGCGGGCGCGGCATCAAGGCCGGCGAGCTGGTCCGGGTCGCGGCCAAGACCCTCGGCGGCGGCGGTGGCGGCAAGGACGACGTCGCCCAGGGCGGCGGCTCCAACCCGTCCGCCGTGGACGAGGCGATCGCCGCGGTGCGCGGCCTGGTCGCGGAGCGCGCCTCCTGATGGAGCAGCTCGACAGGCCCTTCCGACGCGGGCGGCGGATCGCCGTCGACGTCGGCGACGCCCGGATCGGGGTCGCGTCCTGCGACCCCGACGGGGTGCTCGCCACACCGGTGGAGACCGTCCCCGCAGGGGTGAAGTCGCAGGCCAGGATCGCCGCGATCGTCGAGGAGTACGACGCGATCGAGGTCGTCGTCGGCCTGCCCCGCTCGCTGAGCGGCAAGGAGGGCCCGGCGGCGGAGAAGGTCCGGGCGTACGCGGCCCGGCTGGCCGACCGGCTCTACCCGGTGCCGGTCCGGCTGGTCGACGAGCGGATGACCACCGTCACCGCCACCCAGGGGCTGCGCGCCTCGGGCGTCCGGGCGAAGAAGGGCCGCTCGGTGGTCGACCAGGCCGCCGCGGTGGTGATCCTGCAGACCGCCCTTGAGTCCGAACGGGTGAGCGGACGCCCGCCCGGTGAGAGCGTCGGGGCGGCGGGCTGACCGCCCTGGTCTAACGTCCCGGTGAGGGGTCCGTGGGGTCCCGGCCGCACGGGACCCCCGACGGGATTCGGGGGCCCGCATGGGGGGGGGATAGACCCCCGGGCATGGAACCCGGGGGGACA
>NZ_JBSGXP010000017.1:51547-81126 GCF_053610105.1 Kitasatospora sp. NPDC054939
GGTTGGCGGCCCCCCCGCTGTTGTCGGGGTGGGGGGGGGGGGCTGCCCCCGATGTTAACTGTCCGCGGGGGGGGTTGGGTGCGCCGGCGCCCCCCCGCACCCCTCGTCGTCTTCCGGGGCCGCAGAGGAGGCGCGATGACCGACCAGGACTTCACACCGGGGCTCACTCCGGGCCATCTCGGGGCGCCCGTGGTGGAACCGGAGGGCCTCCCGCCCGGTGCGCGCCGTCCGCGCCCCGATGCGCCCGATCCGCACCGGGGGCGTACCGGTCTGGCCTGCGGGCTGACGGCGCTGGTGCTCGTGGTGGTGTTCGGCGGCATGGGCCTGGCCGCCTACGACTGGTGGGACAGCCAGGCCAAGCCGGTCTCGGCGGCGGACTTCGGCGGGCCCGGCACCGGCAGCATCGAGGTGTCGGTGCCGGCGGGCGCCGGTCTCAGCCAGATCGCGTCCTCGCTGGTGCGCAGCGGGGTGGTCGCCAGCTCGCTGGCCTTCACCCGGGCGGCCTCCGGGAACACCGCGGCCTCCCGGATCCAGCCCGGTACGTACACGCTGAAGGAGCGGATGTCGGCCGCCGCGGCGCTGGCGGTGCTGATCGACCCGGCGAACGCCAACGGCCTGACCATCCCCGAGGGCTGGCGCGGCTACCAGATCTACACCGCGATCGACCAGAAGCTGAAGCTGCCCGAGGGCACCACCAGGAAGCTGGCGGAGGAGCGCGCCGGGCAGCTCGGGCTGCCGGCGTTCGCCAAGGGCAGCCCGGAGGGCTACCTCTTCCCCGCGACGTACAGCATCACCGAGGGCACGACCCCGGAGACGCTGCTGAAGCAGATGGTCGACCGGGCCGGCAAGGAGTATTCCCGGCAGGACGCCGAGGTGGTCGCGCAGACCCTCGGCCAGAGCCTGTACGGGCTGGTGACCATCGCCAGCATGGTGCAGGGCGAGGCGGACAACCCGGAGGACATGGCCCGGGTGGCCCGGGTGATCTACAACCGGCTGGAGAAGAAGATGCCGCTCCAGCTGGACTCGACCATCAACTACGCGCTCGGCCGCTCCACGCTCAACACCACGGTCACCGACACCAAGCTGTCCTCCCCGTACAACACCTACCTGCACCAGGGGCTGCCGCCGACCCCGATCTCCAACCCCGGGCGGCAGGCGGTGCAGGCGGCTCTCGCCCCGGCGACGGGGGACTGGCTGTACTTCGTCACCGTCCGGCCCGGGGACACCCGGTTCACCGACAGCTACGAGGTCCAGCAGCGCAACGTGCTGGAGTTCAACGCCCAGCAGGAGGCGGAGGCGAGCGCCTCGGCCGAGGCCCCCGGGGAGCCCGCGGAGGAGGCCCCCGAGACTCCCGCGGACGGCGGCGCGGAGGGCACTTCACCGGCGGTTTCGCCGGGTGCGGGGCAGCCCTGACGGGGGTCCGACCCGGCCGGGGGCAACTCTGCGGTACGGTAACGTCTCCCTCCAGGCGCTGCAGATAGCACGCCGGTTCGAGTACAGCCGGGACGCCGTCCCGGACGGCCGGTCCGATCCTCCGGCCGTCTCCGTCGGCTTAAGGGGATCAATGACCGATCTGGGTCGGGGCTACGGCCCCCAGGGCTCCGAACCGTGGCACCCCGGTGATCCCGGGTACGGCGGGCAGCAGCCGGTCCCCGGCCAGCAGGACGGCCAGTGGCAGAACCAGCAGCAGCAGTTCCAGCAGGGACAGTTCGCGCAGGGTGACGGGTACGGACAGCAGCCCCACCAGCAGGGGTACGGGCAGCAGGGCCAGGCCCAGCAGTACGGCCAGCAGCAGGGCTACGACCAGCAGCAGGGGTTCCCCGGCCAGCAGGGGCAGTTCGCGCAGGGCGACGGGTACGGACAGCAGGGGTACGGGCAGCAGGGCCAGGCCCAGCAGTACGGCCAGCAGCAGTTCCCGCAGGCTCCGCAGCAGTACGGGCAGCAGCCCCAGCAGCAGGGTTACCCGCAGCAGCAGGGCTTCCCGGGACAGCCCGGCCAGCAGGGGCCGTTCGTCCAGCAGGGCCAGCAAGGTCAGCAGGGTCAGCAGCTCCAGGGCTTCCAGCAGGGCCGGCAGCCGATGCCGCAGCAGATGCCGCAGGGCCAGCAGCAGCAGGCACCGCAGACGCAGCCCGCTCGGCCGGCCGGCCCCGGCCCGGACGGCATCGACTGGGAGGCCGAGGCCGCCGCCCTGGAGTCGGGTGCCGGCCCGGCCGCGGCCGACGTGGTCGAGGACGACTGGGACGACCGGGACGACGCCCGCGCCGAGGAGGAGCGCGGCGGCTTCCTGGGCGAGGAGGACGACTCCCGCGAGGCCAAGAAGAAGCGCAAGGAGAAGGGCAAGAAGTCCGGCCGCCGCAACGGCGGCGCCTGCCTGCTGGTCGCGCTGGTCCTGATGGGCGGCGTGGCGGGGGCCGGCTGGTGGGGCTACGGCTTCTACCAGGACCACTTCGGGCCGCCGCCGGACTTCGTCGGCCAGGGCAACGGCAAGGTCAAGGTCGAGATCAAGAAGGGCGCGGCCGGCAGCCAGATGGGCCTGACCCTGAAGCAGGCCGGCGTGGTCAAGAGCGTCGAGGCGTTCACCAACGCCTACGACAAGAACCCGAAGGCCATGACGATCCAGGCGGGCTACTACTCGCTGCCCCGCGAGATGTCGGGCGAGGCCGCAGTGAAGCTGCTGGTCGAGGCCAACGGCGGGGAGACGCTGATCGTCCAGGAGGGTCTGCGGGCGACCCAGATCTACGACGCGATCGACAAGAAGCTGAAGCTCGGCGCCGGCACCACGGCGGGCGTCGCCAAGGCGCAGATCGGCAGCCTCGGCCTGCCCGCGTACGCCAACGGCCAGATCGAGGGCTTCCTCTGGCCGGCGCGGTACTCGATCGCCGAGGGCATGAAGCCCGAGGAACTGCTCAAGCAGATGGTCCAGCAGGCAGCCGAGCGGTACCAGGGCCTGGACGCCGAGGCGGCCAAGATCGGCCTGAAGAACGGCTACGAGGTCGTCATCGAGGCGAGCATCCTGCAGGCGGAGGGCAACAACACGGCGGACTTCGCCAAGATGGCGAAGACCATCCAGAACCGCCTGGCCGACGAGAAGGAGACCCAGCACCGGCTCGGCATGGACACCACGCTGCAGTACGCGCTGGGCCGCAAGGAGCTCACTCAGAAGGACATGGACGACGCGTCCAACAAGTTCAACACCTACCTGAACGCGGGCCTGCCGCCGACGCCGATCTCCAACCCGGGCGAGGACGCGATCAAGGCGACGCTCAGCCCCGCCGACGGCAAGTGGCTGTTCTTCATCGCGATGTCGCCCACCGAGACCCGCTTCGCGGAGACCTACAAGGACCACCTGGTCAACGTCGAGGCCTACTGCACGGCCGCCGGCCAGGGCTTCGACAAGGCCCGCGGCCACTGCACCACCAAGAAGTAGCCAGCAAGAAGCAGCCAGCAAGAAGCAGCACCGTCGGACCGGAGCAGCCACGTGACCAGCAAGCACCGGGCGGCCGTCCTCGGCGCGCCCATCGCCCACTCGCTCTCGCCCGTCCTGCACCGGGCCGCCTTCGCGGCGCTCGGGCTGGACGGCTGGCGCTACGACCGCTTCGAGGTGGACGAGCCGGCCCTGCTGGACTTCGTCGCCGGGCTGGACGAGGCCGCGTGGGCGGGCCTGTCGCTGACCATGCCGCTGAAGCGGGCGATCATGCCCCTGCTCGACGAGGTCAGCGCGACGGCGCGCTCGGTGGACGCGGTGAACACCGTGGTCTTCACCGCGGACGGCCGCCGGGTCGGCGACAACACCGACGTCCCGGGCCTGGTGAACGCGCTGCGCGAGCGGGGCGTCGAGAAGGTGCCCGCCGCCGCCGTGCTGGGCGCCGGGGCGACGGCCTCCTCGGCGCTGGCGGCGCTGGCGCAGGTCTGCACCGGCGAGGTGACGGTGTACGTCCGCAGCGCCGAGCGGGCGCGGGAGATGTCCGTGCTGGGCGAGCGGCTGGGCCTGGCGGTGCGGACGGCGGACTGGGAGCGCGGCGCCGAGGCGCTGGCGACCCCGCTGACCGTCTCCACCACCCCCGTCGGCGCCACCGACGGCTTCGCCGCCGGGCTGCCCGCCGCCCCGGGCGCCCTGTTCGACGTGCTCTACCACCCGTGGCCGACCGTGCTGGCCGCGGCCTGCGCGGGGCGCGGCGCCACCGTGCTGGGCGGGCTGGACCTGCTGGTGCACCAGGCGGTGCTGCAGAGCGAGCTGTTCACCGGCCGCACGCCGGGCCCGCTCGCCGCGATGCGGGCGGCCGGGGAGGCCGCGCTCGCGGGCCACTGACCGCTGGGGCCGCCGCGGGCCGCGGAGGCGGAGGCGGACCGTCCGCTTGGCGGCCGGTTGCTGTCCGTTACGCGGACCGGGCCCCCGGGCGTGCCCCGGTCGTGAAAGGATTCGGGGGAGAAGGCACGCCTGGTCGGGTCGCAGCTCCCCTGCGGCCGGTCCGCTGACGAAGGAGCTCCGTTGGGTACGTTGCGCTGGCTGACGGCGGGGGAGTCGCACGGCCCCGCACTCGTCGCGACGCTGGAGGGCCTGCCCGCCGGTGTCCCGGTCACCACCGAGGTGGTGGCCGACGCGCTGGCGCGCCGCCGACTCGGCTACGGCCGCGGGGCCCGGATGAAGTTCGAGCAGGACGAGGTGACCTTCCTCGGCGGCGTGCGCCACGGTCTGAGCATGGGCAGCCCGGTGGCGATCATGGTGGGCAACACCGAGTGGCCGAAGTGGGAGCAGGTCATGTCGGCCGACCCGGTCGACCCCGAGGTGCTGGCCGGCCTGGCCCGCAACGAGGCGCTGACCCGCCCGCGCCCCGGCCACGCCGACCTGGCCGGCATGCAGAAGTACTCCATCGAGGAGGCCCGCCCGATCCTGGAGCGCGCCAGCGCCCGGGAGACCGCGGCCCGGGTCGCGCTGGGCGCCGTCGCCCGCGCGTACCTCAAGGAGACCTGCGGCATCGAGATCGTCAGCCACGTCGTCGAGCTGGCCGGTGCCAAGGCCCCGGCCGGCGTGCTGCCGCTGCCCTCCGACGAGGCCCGCCTCGACGAGGACCCGGTGCGCTGCCTGGACGCCGACGCCAGCAAGGCGATGGTCGCCGAGATCGACCAGGCCCACAAGGACGGCGACACCCTCGGCGGTGTGGTCGAGGTGCTCGCGTACGGGGTGCCGGTCGGCCTCGGCTCGCACGTGCACTGGGACCGCCGGCTGGACGCCCGCCTGGCCGCCGCACTGATGGGCATCCAGGCGATCAAGGGCGTCGAGGTCGGCGACGGCTTCGAGCTGGCCCGGGTGCCCGGCTCCAAGGCGCACGACGAGATCGTGCCGACCCCCGAGGGAGTCAAGCGCACCTCCGGCCGCTCCGGCGGCACCGAGGGCGGCCTGTCCACCGGTGAGCTGCTGCGGGTGCGGGCCGCGATGAAGCCGATCGCCACCGTGCCGCGCGCCCTGCAGACCCTGGACGTGCGCACCGGCGAGCCCGCCAAGGCCCACCACCAGCGCTCGGACGTCTGCGCCGTGCCGGCCGCGGGCATCGTCGCCGAGGCGATGGTGGCCCTCGTGCTGGCCGACGCGGTGAACGAGAAGTTCGGCGGGGACCACGTCTCCGAGACCCGCCGCAACGTGCAGAACTACCTCGACAACCTGATCGTCCGATGAGCACCGCACCCCTGGTGGTGCTGGTCGGCCCGCCCGGCAGTGGCAAGTCCACCGTCGGGCGGGCCCTCGCCGAGCGCCTCGGCGTCGGCTTCCGCGACACCGACGCCGACATCGAGCAGCAGGCCGGCAAGCCCATCCCGGAGATCTTCATCGACGAGGGCGAACCGCACTTCCGCGAGCTGGAGGTGCGTGCCGTCCGGGAGGCCGCCGGGGCCCACCCCGGGGTGCTCGCGCTCGGCGGCGGCGCCGTCACGGCCGAGGCCACCCGGGCGCTGCTGCGCGACCTGCCGGTGGTGTTCCTGGAGGTGCCGCTCGGCGACGCGGTCAAGCGGGTCGGCCTGGACGCGCCGCGCCCGCTGCTGGCCGTCAACCCGCGGGCCCGCTGGCGCGAGCTGATGGAGGCCCGCCGCCCCCTCTACCTGGAGGTGGCCACCGCCGTCGTCGACACCGCCGGCCGGACCCCGGACCAGGTCGCGGACGCCGTACTGGAAGCTTTGGAGCTGAAGACCCCCCATGACTGACACCGTCAGGATTCACGTCGGCGGCAGCGCCGGCCACGACCCGTACGACGTGCTGATCGGGCACCGGCTGCTCGGTGAGCTGGCCCCGCTGATCGGCACCCGGGCCAAGCGGGTGGCGATCATCCACCCCGAGGCGCTGGAGGCCACCGCCGACGCGATCCGCGAGGACCTGCTCGGCGAGGGCTACGAGGCGATCGCGCTGCAGGTGCCCAACGCCGAGGACGCCAAGAGCGCCGAGGTCGCGGCCTACTGCTGGTCGGTGCTCGGGCAGACCGGCTTCACCCGCAGCGACGTCGTCGTCGGCCTCGGCGGCGGCGCCACCACCGACCTGGCCGGCTTCGTCGCCGCCACCTGGCTGCGCGGGGTCCGCTGGATCTCCATGCCGACCACCCTGCTCGGCATGGTCGACGCGGCGGTCGGCGGCAAGACCGGCATCAACATCGCCGAGGGCAAGAACATGGTCGGCGCCTTCCATCCGCCGGTGGGCGTGCTGGCCGATCTCGGCACCCTGGAGACCGTGCCGAAGCACGACTACGTCTCCGGCCTCGCCGAGGTCATCAAGTGCGGCTTCATCGCCGACCCGGCCATCCTCGACCTCGTCGAGGCCGACCCGGAGGGCGCGCGGACCCCCGCCGGCCCGCACACCGTCGAGCTGATCCGGCGCGCCATCCAGGTCAAGGCCGACGTGGTCTCCGGGGACCTCAAGGAGTCCGGCCTGCGGGAGATCCTCAACTACGGCCACACCCTCGGCCACGCCATCGAGCGCAACGAGCGCTACAAGTGGCGGCACGGCGCCGCGATCTCCATCGGCATGGTCTTCGCCGCCGAACTCGGCCGCCTCGCCGGCCGGCTCGACGACGAGACCGCCGACCGCCACCGCGCCGTGCTCGGCTCGGTCGGCCTGCCGCTCAGCTACCGCGCCGACGCCTGGCCCAAGCTGCTCGACGCCATGAAGATCGACAAGAAGTCGCGCGGCGACCTGCTGCGCTTCATCGTGCTCGACGGCCTCGGCAAGACCTCCGTCCTGGAGGGCCCCGACCCCTTGCTGCTGGTCGCCGCCTACGCGGAGGTCTCCTCGTGACCCGGGTGATGGTGCTCAACGGCCCCAACCTCGGCCGCCTCGGCAGCCGCGAGCCGGACGTCTACGGCGCCACCTCGTACACCGGACTGGTCGAGCGCTGCACGGCGCTCGGCAAGGAGTTCGGCCTCGAGGTCGAGGTGCACGAGACCAACTCCGAGCAGCAGATGGTCGAGTGGCTGCACGAGGCCGCCGACGGGCAGGTGCCGGTGGTGATCAACCCCGGTGCGTTCACCCACTACTCGTACGCGATGCGGGACGCCGCCGCCCAGCGGACCGCCCCGCTGATCGAGGTGCACATCTCCAACCCGTACGCGCGGGAGGTGTTCCGGCACACCTCGGTGATCGCCGCGGTCGCCTCCGGCACGATCGCCGGCTTCGGCATCGGGTCGTACGAACTGGCGCTGCGGGCGCTCGCGGAGCAGCTCGCCACGCGCTGACGCCGGCCTGAGGGCAGGTCAGCGGCCCGGCGGCGGACTGTGCCCGCTGCCGGGCCGCCGTGTAGTGTCCCGCTGAGAACGTCGGGAGGTGACCGTGACGCAGTACGCCGGGGGTGGGCAGGTGCCCCCTCGTCCCGTCGCTCCGCCGGCTCCGCCGTACCCGGGCACCGCGACGGCCGCGACGGCCGCGTCGGCCGCCCCGGCACCGGCACCCGTTCCGGTGCCCCCGCCCGCCGCGCAGGCCGGGCCGCCGCAGCCGGTGGTGCCCGCCGGGCCGCCCACCGCGCCGCCGGTCGCGCCCCCGCCGACCGCACCGCCGCCAGCCGCACCGCCGGTCGCCGTCCGGGTCTCGCCCGCACCGCCCGCGGCCGCCGGGGCCACCGGGCACTTCCTGCTGCCGCCGGGCGCGCCCGTGCAGCTGCCGCCCCACCCGCCGCAGCGCCAGGCGCCCACCGCCCCGATCGCGGTGCTGCTGATCGGGCCCGCCGGGGCCGGCAAGACGACGGTGGCCCGGTACTGGGCCGAGCGGCGCCCGACGCCGACCGCGCACATCAGCCTGGACGACGTCCGGGAGTGGGTGCAGTCGGGCTTCGCCAACCCGCAGTCCGGCTGGAACAACGCCTCCGAGGCCCAGTACCGGCTGGCCCGCCGCACCTGCGGCTTCGCCTGCCGCAACTACCTGGCCAACGCCATCTCCTGCATCATCGACGACGCGGTCTTCCCCGACCGCCCGGCGATCGGCCTCGGCGGCTGGAAGCGGCACATCGGCCCGGGCATGATCCCGGTCGTGCTGCTGCCCAGCCTGGACTCGGTGCTCGGCCGCAACGCGCGGCGCAGCGGCAACCGCAGGCTCAGCGACGAGGAGGTCGCCCGGATCCACGGGCGGATGGCCGGCTGGTACAACTCCGGGCTGCCGATCATCGACAACTCGCACCTGGACGTCGCCGCCACCGCCGCCGAACTGGACCGGGTGATCCTGGCCCGGCTGATGGGCATCCCGGTCCGCTGAGCGGGCCCGGTGGCCGCCGTCCGGGCGGCCCGGGTTGTCGGAGGGCGCTGCGATGATGGAGGTGTCCTGCTGATCGACCGGGGGGAGCCGACGCCCGTGCCCGAAGGCCACATCATCCACCGCCTGGCCGGAGCGAACCACGCCCTGTTCGGCGGGCGCCCGGTGCGGGTCTCCAGCCCGCAGGGCCGCTTCGCCGAGGGCGCCGCACTGATCGACGGCCAGGTGCTGACCGCCGCCGAGGCCAAGGGCAAGCACCTCTTCCTCGGCTTCGAGGAGGGCGCCTGGGTGCACGTCCACCTCGGCCTCTACGGCGGCTTCGCCTTCGGCGAGGGCCCGGCTCCCGACCCGGTCGGGCTGGTCCGGCTGCGGCTGGCCAACGACGACGGGTACGCCGACCTGCGCGGCCCGAACACCTGCGCGCTGATCACCCCGGCGGAGAAGGCCGCCGTCGCCGCCCGGCTCGGGCCCGACCCGCTGCGCGGCGACGCCGACCCGGACGCCGCCTGGCGCCGGATCTCCGGCAGCCGGACGACGGTGGCGGCGCTGCTGATGGACCAGAAGGTGCTGGCCGGGGTCGGCAACGTCTACCGGGCCGAGGTGCTGTTCCGGCTCGGCATCAGCCCGCACCGGGCCGGCCGCGACCTGCGCCGCGCCGAGTGGGACGCGATCTGGGCCGACCTGGTGGCCCTGATGCGCGAGGGCGTGGACGCGGGCCGGATTGACACCGTCCGCCCCGAGCACACGCCCGAGGCGATGGGCCGCCCGCCGCGCGTCGACGACCACGGCGGCGAGGTGTACGTGTACCGGCGGGCCGCGATGCCCTGCCTGGTCTGCGGCACCGACGTGCGGACCGAGGAGCACGCCGCGCGCAACCTCTTCTGGTGCCCGGACTGCCAGCGGGTCTGACCCGGACGGCGCCCCCGGCCGCGGGGGAGGCACCCGGCGGAGCGCGCGACGGCGCACGCGCCGGGGCTCGCGGTGCTCCACGGGCTCCGATCGGCCCGGCCGGGCCGCCCCGGCACCGGCGGGCCCGCCCGGGGCCCGGGCGACACGTGCCCCGTCGGGGCGGCTCGGCGGGCGGATCGGGGGAGGGGTTCGTAGGCTCGGTGGCATGTCTGATGCGTACGCGGGGCGGCGGGAGCGGCTCAGGGAGTACTGCAGTGCGGCCGGGGCGGACGCGGCGCTGATCACGCGGGCGGCCAACGTGCGGTACCTCACCGGGTGCGCACCGTGCGGGGCGACCCTGCTGCTCACCCGGGAACGGGCGGTGCTGGCCCTGCCGGACGACCTGCCGCCGGACGACACCGGCGAGCGGGTGGTGGACGACGAGGTCAGCCGGCTCGAAGTGGCCGCGGGCGCGGACACCGCGCTGGCGGCGGCGGCCCGGGCGGCCCGGCTGGGGGTGGCCGACCTCGCGGTGGAGGAGCACGACCTGACGGTCACCCGGCACCGCGCGGTCGCCGGACTGGCCGAGGGGGTGCGGCTCGCCGACCTCGCACAGGGCGTGGAGCGGCTGCGGGTGGTCAAGGACGAGCACGAGATCGCCGACCTGCGGATCGCCGCCGAGATCGCCGACCAGGCGCTCGGCGAACTGCTGGAGTCGATCCTGGTCGGCCGCACCGAGCGCCACCTGGCCATGGAGCTGGAGCGCCGGATGATCGACCACGGCGCCGACCGGGCGGCCTTCCCGGTCTCGGTGGGCACCGGCAGCCACTCCGGCCAGGAGGCCCACCAGCCGACCGACCGCCGGGTGGAGGAGGGCGACTTCCTGACCGTGGTGCTCGGCGCGCAGTACCGCGGCTACGGCGTCTCCACCGCGCGCACCTTCGTGATCGGGGCCGCCCCGGCGCCCTGGCAGGTGGAGCTGCACCGGCTGGTCTTCCGCGCCCAGCGGGCCGGTCGGGAGGCGCTCGGGCCGGGTGTGGAGCAGTACGTACCCGACCAGGCGGCCCGGGAGATCCTGCAGGCGGCCGGGCACACCGAGGGCTCGCCGCACCCGGTCGGCCACGGCATCGGCCTGGAGATCCGGGAGGCGCCGCGACTGGGCCCCTCGGACATGGGTAAACTGGACAGCCGCGTGCCGGTCACCGTCGGCCCAGGGGTCCACCTCCCGGGCAAGGGCGGTGTCCGGATCGAGGACACGCTCGTCGTACGCCCCCTCGAAGAGGGCGGGCCCGAGCTGCTCACCATCACCACCAAGGAGCTCCTCGCCCTGTGATCCGCGCGCCGCCCAGGCGCCGCAGCGGACGGCAGGACGCACCCCTTGGTTCCTTGACAGCTATATCCAGGAGTAAGTGCGCCCGTGGCTTCCACGAACGATCTCAAGAACGGCATGGTCCTCAACCTGGACGGCAAGCTCTGGGCCGTCGTCGAGTTCCAGCACGTGAAGCCCGGCAAGGGCCCGGCCTTCGTGCGTACCAAGCTCAAGGAGGTCCTGACCGGCAAGGTCGTCGACAAGACCTTCAACGCCGGCGTGAAGGTGGAGACCGCCAACGTCGACAAGCGCACCATGCAGTTCTCGTACAAGGACGGCGAGAACTTCGTGTTCATGGACATGGACACCTACGACCAGTTCCCGATCGAGCCGTCGGTCGTCGGCGACGCCGCCAAGTACCTGCTGGAGGGCTTCGACGCCCTGGTGGCGCAGCACGAGGGCAAGCCGCTTTACGTCGAGCTCCCCGCCGCGGTCGAGCTGACCATCGCCGAGACCGAGCCGGGCGTCCAGGGCGACCGCTCCACCGGTGGCACCAAGCCGGCCACCCTGGAGACCGGTGCCGAGATCCAGGTCCCGCTCTTCGTCACCACCGGCGAGAAGGTCAAGGTCGACACCCGCGACGGCAGCTACCTCGGCCGGGTGAAGTAAGTCCGTGTCTGCTGCACGCAGCAAGGCCCGTACGCGAGCCTTCCAGATCCTCTTCGAGGCGGACCACCGCGGGGTCGACCCGCTGAGCGTCCTCGCCGACTGGGTGGCCCGGGCCCGGGAGCCCAAGCCGGAGGAGGGCACCCCGCAGGTCGGTGAGTACACCATGGAGCTGGTCGAGGGGTACGTCCGCCACGCGGGCCGGATCGACGACCTGATCGCGCAGTACGCGATCGGCTGGACGCTCGACCGGATGCCGATCGTGGACCGCAACGTCCTGCGGCTCGGCGCGTACGAGCTGATCTGGGAGGACGGCGTCCCGGACGCGGTCGTCCTGGACGAGGCCGTCGAGATCGCCAAGGAGTTCTCCACGGACGAGTCGCCGGCCTTCGTGAACGGCCTGCTCGCCCGCTTCCTGGAGCTGAAGCCCGGTATCCGCCGCTGAGGCGCGCTCCCGCCGGAGCACCGGAGCGCCCGGGGCGTTCCACCCGTGGCCGCCGGCCCCCGAAACAGGGGGCCGGCGGCCATTGGTCTGCCCGGGTGGGTGGGCGTATGTTGGCTACCGACCGGTAACCCCGTACCGAAGGGCAGGCCACCGCACATGACCACGGCGATCCGCAGCGAGTTCGACCAGGGCATCGCCCTCACGCCGGACCCCGACCGGCCCGGGCGCTACGACGGCGAACTCGGCGAGGGCTGGCAGATCGGCGGCGGCGTCAACGGCGGCCTGCTGCTCGCGGTGGCCGGGAACGCGCTCTCGCTGGAGCTCGGCGAGCACCGCGACCCGGTCTCGATCACCGGCTACTACCTCTCCGCCTCGGTGCCGGGACCGGCCACGGTCACCACCGAGGTGATCAGAACCGGCCGCTCGCTCTCCACCGGCACCGCCTCGCTCTCCCAGGACGGCACCGAGCGGCTGCGGGTGGTCGCCAGCTACGGCGACCTGGCCGCCGACGCCGACGCCGAGGTCCGCACCAGCGCCACCCCGCCGCTGCTGCCCCCGCCGGACCAGTGCATCGGCGTCGAGCACGCCCCCAAGGAACTGATCGAGCAGGCCGCCCTGCTCGAGCGCTTCGACCTGCGGCTCGACCCGGCCACCATCGGCTGGGCGCTCGGGCAGCCCTCCGGCAACGGCCGGATCCAGGGCTGGTTCAAGCTCGCCGACGGCCGCGAGCCCGACCCGCTGCTCCTGCTGCTCGCCGCCGACGCGCTGCCGCCGGTCACCTTCGACCTCGGCCTGCCTGGCTGGGCGCCCACCATCGAGCTCACCGTCCACCTGCGGGCCCGCCCGGTGCCCGGCTGGCTGCGGATCAGCCACGCCACCCGCAACCTGGCCGGCGGCTACTTCGAGGAGGACTGCGAGGTCTGGGACGAGTCCGGCCGGCTGGTCGCGCAGTCCCGCCAGCTCGCCCGCGCCCCGCGCGGAGCCTGATCCGCCGGGCCCGAGTCTTCGGACCTGAGCCGCAGGGCGCCCTGAGCTGCCGGCCGCCCTGAGTCGCCGGCCGCCCTGAGCCGCCGGGGCCCGAACCGGCCCCCGGAGCGCAGCGAAACGCAGGCTTCACGGACGGTTACACTCCTGTGACACGCCGTGCGTGTGCGACACGCGGGGGTGGGGAGGACAACGGTCGACGGCACCCCGCCGCCGACCGCCCCCCGCCCCAGGAGCCCTCGATGAGCCGCAACGGACGCGCCCGCCGCATCACCGACTGCACCGCAGCGGGCGGCCCCCGCCCCCGGGTCCGGTCGCAGCGCGAGCGCCACCGCCCCGGCTCCGCCGAGCAGGCCTTCGTCACGGGCATCCTGACCAGTGCGGACGACTTCGAGGTGGCCCGCGCCTGGCGGCTCACCGACGCCCCCGACCACGCGAGCTACTTGCGCGACACCGCCGAGCTGCTGACCGAGGCGCGGCGCAGCTTCGGCGCCGTCCGCGCCCGGATGTTCCACCCGCAGGACTTCGCCGAGTTCTGCCTGCTGCACGGGCTGGACCCGGCCGAGTCCACGGCCCGCGACCGCTACCTGGTCCACCCGCCGCTGCAGACCCAGCTGCTCGCCTACCAGGGCGAGGAGCTGGTCGAGGACTTCCTGCCGCGGCTGGTCCGGGCCCGCGACAACGGCCTCACCCTGCGCCACGCCGACCTGCTGCTGGACGGCGGGCTGTACGAGCAGCCCGGCGGGGAGGAGGTCCGGTCGGCCTACCGGCGCGGCGGTGAGGTGTTCCGCCGGATGCTGGTCGGCGCCGGCTGCGGGGTGTACGAGCTGCGCCTGTCGGTGGAGGCGCCGGGCGGTCCGCTGACCGCGGTGGCCAAGGTGCTCCAGTGGGAGGACGGCGTGGTGCGGATCAACGACGAGGACCTGGAGCTGGTCTGCGCGGTGCTCTGCACGGGCCTGTCCCTGGAGCTGCCGGGCACGGCGGTGCTGCACGGGGTCCGCGGTTCGGCGGACGCGTGCGGCGAGTACTGCCCGTCCGCCTGGGCCTGGCGCAGCGGCGGTGCGGAGTGGGCGCCGGCGGCGGGCGGGCTGCGGCGGGACGGGGTGGACGCCCGGCCGGGCTTCAGCCTCGGGACGGTCTGCTGACCCCGCCGGCGGTGCGCGGTCGGGCGGGGAACGCGCCACGGCGCGGCCCCCGGATCACCCGGGCGCCGCGCCGTGACGTTTCTGCAGGTAGGGGTGCCGGGCCGGGCTCAGCCCGTCTCCTCCTCGCGCACCGCACGGCGCGCGTCGGGGTTCAGCACGCCCCAGGAGATGAGCTGCTCGGTCAGGATGGACGGCGACTGGTCGTAGATCACGGCCAGTGTGCGCAGGTCGTCCTGGCGGATCGAGAGCACCTTGCCGTTGTAGTCGCCGCGCTGGCTCTGGATAGTGGCCGCGTAGCGCTGCAGCGGGCCGGCCTTCTCGGAGGGGACCTGGGTCAGTCTCTCCAGGTCGAGCACCAGGCGCGGCGGCGGCTCGGCGGCGCCGCCGGGCGTACCGCCGGGCAGCAGCTCCTGCACCGGAACGCCGTAGAACTCCGCCAGTTCGGCCAGCCGCTGCACGGTGACCGCGCGGTCACCGCGCTCGTACGAACCGACGACGACTGCCTTCCAGCGCCCCTGGGACTTCTCCTCGACACCGTGCAGGGAGAGCCCCTGCTGAGTGCGGATCGCTCGGAGCTTGGCCCCGAGCTGCTTCGCGTAGTCGCTGGACATTGATCTCCCCGGACGAGATTGCTTCGCGTTCAGTGGTGGGTCACGACCGTTGGCCGACGCCGTTACCGGTGGGTTCGACGCCCGTCTCGTAACTCACTGTGAGGTTACGTAGAGTGAGGTAGCTGCGTCAAGCCGAATGGGGCAGTCGTGCGAATGGCCCGCATCGCGTGCGTTAACCAGGTGAAGCGGAATGGTGGAGGTCTGTTTGCCGTCGGGGGCGCTGCTACGATGGCCGGAGCCCGCGCCGCGTCGGCGGGGGCCTCCCAGACATCCTTTAAGACCCGTCCCGTGAGGCGGGGAAGGAGGTCCGCTTCGGCATGACCGCAGACCAGCAATCCGCTCCCAGGCCGCCGCACCAGGTGCTGGACGGCACGGACATCGCCCGGGTCATCACCCGGATAGCGCACGAGATCGTCGAGCGCGCCAAGGGCGCCGAGGACGTCGTGCTGCTCGGCCTCCACACCAGGGGCGTCCACCTCGCCCGCCGGCTGCGCGGGCGGCTCGCCCAGATCACCGGCCGCGACCTGCCGCTCGGCACCCTCGACATCACGATGTACCGGGACGACCTGCGGCTGAAGCCCGCCCGCGCCCTGGAGCACACCGAGATCCCGAGCGGCGGCATCGATGGCAAGCTCGTCATCCTCGTCGACGACGTGCTCTTCTCCGGGCGCACCATCCGGGCCGCCCTCGACGCGCTGAACGACATCGGGCGCCCGCGGGCCGTCCAGCTCGCCGTCCTGGTCGACCGGGGCCACCGCGAGCTGCCGATCCGCGCCGACTACGTGGGCAAGAACCTCCCCACCTCGCTGCGCGAGGCCGTCCAGGTCCGCCTCTCCGACACCGACGGCGTGGACGCCGTCCTGGTCGGCGACCGCGACCACGCGGCCCGTTCGTCGCAGGCCCTGGCCGCCCGGCCGTCCGAACCGCACCTCCCGGAGTAGCCGCGTGAAGCGCCACCTCGTCTCTGCCGCAGACCTCACCCGCGACGACGCGCTGCTCATCCTGGACACCGCCGAGGAGCTGGCCCAGCTCTCCGGGCGGGCCGTCAAGAAGCTGCCCACGCTGCGCGGCCGCACCGTCGTCAACCTCTTCTTCGAGGACTCCACCCGCACCAAGACGTCCTTCGAGGTCGCCGAGAAGCGCCTCAGCGCCGACGTCATCAACTTCTCCGCCAAGGGCTCCTCGGTCTCCAAGGGCGAGAGCCTCAAGGACACCGCGCTCACCCTGCAGGCGATGGGCGCCGACGCCGTCGTCATCCGCCACCACGCCTCCGGCGCCCCGGCCCGGCTGGCGCAGTCCGACTGGCTGCACGGCAGCGTCATCAACGCCGGCGACGGCACCCACGAGCACCCCACCCAGGCCCTGCTCGACGCCTTCACCATGCGCCGCCACCTCAACCCCGGCCTCGGGCGCGACCTCGCCGGCCGCCGGATCACCATCGTCGGCGACATCCTGCACAGCCGGGTCGCCCGCTCCAACGTCCACCTGCTGACCACCCTCGGCGCCCAGGTCACCTTCGTCGCCCCGCCGACGCTGCTGCCCATCGGCATCGAGAACTGGCCCTGCGAGGTCAGCTACGACCTGGAGAGCGTGCTCCCCAAGACCGACGCGCTGATGATGCTGCGGGTCCAGCGCGAGCGGATGAACGCCGCGTTCTTCCCGACCGAGCGCGAGTACAGCCGCCGCTACGGCCTGAACGGCGCCCGGCTCGCCCAGCTGCCCGAGCACGCCGTCGTGATGCACCCGGGCCCGATGGTCCGCGGTATGGAGATCACCGCCGAGGTCGCCGACTCGCCGCGCTGCACCGTGGTCGAGCAGGTCGCCAACGGCGTCTCCGTCCGGATGGCCGTGCTGTACCTGCTCCTCGGCGGAGCCACCCTCTCCGACGCCCCCCGTACCGACTCCGTGGAGACTGCCCAGTGAACGAGCGCAGCGAGCGAACCGACAGCCGCGTGACCTACCTGATCCGCAACGCCCGGATCCTCGGCGGCGCCCCGCAGGACCTCCACATCGCCGACGGCATCGTGCAGGCGATCGGCACCGGCCTCGACGTCGAGGCCGACATCGACATCGACGCCGGCGGGCTGATCGCCCTGCCCGGCCTGGTCGACCTGCACACCCACCTGCGCGAGCCCGGCCGTGAGGACGCCGAGACCGTCCTCACCGGCACCCAGGCCGCCGCCAGGGGCGGCTTCACCGCCGTCCACGCGATGGCCAACACCTTCCCGGTCGCCGACACCGCCGGCGTCGTCGAGCAGGTCTGGCGGCTCGGCAAGGAGTCCGGCTACTGCGACGTCCAGCCGGTCGGCGCCGTCACCGTCGGCCTGGAGGGCAAGAAGCTCGCCGAGCTCGGCGCCATGCACGAGTCCGCGGCCGGCGTCCGGGTCTTCTCCGACGACGGCAAGTGCGTCGACGACGCGGTGATCATGCGCCGCGCCCTGGAGTACGTGAAGGCCTTCGACGGCGTCGTCGCCCAGCACGCCCAGGAGCCGCGCCTCACCGAGGGCGCCCAGATGAACGAGGGCCAGGTCTCCGGTGAGCTCGGCCTCGGCGGCTGGCCCGCCGTCGCCGAGGAGGCGATCATCGCCCGCGACGTGCTGCTCGCCGCGCACGTCGGCTCCCGGCTGCACGTCTGCCACGTCTCCACCGCCGGCTCGGTGGAGATCATCCGCTGGGCCAAGGCCAAGGGCTGGGACGTCACCGCCGAGGTCACCCCGCACCACCTGCTGCTCACCGACGAGCTGGTCCGCTCGTACGACCCGGTGTACAAGGTCAACCCGCCGCTGCGCACCGCCGAGGACGTCCAGGCGCTGCGCAAGGCCCTCGCCGACGGCACCATCGACGCCGTCGCCACCGACCACGCGCCGCACCCGGCCGAGGACAAGGACTGCGAGTGGGCCGTCGCCGCGATGGGCATGGTCGGCCTGGAGACCGCGCTGTCGGTCGTCCAGCAGACCATGGTCGACACCGGCCTGCTGAACTGGGAGGGCGTCGCCGACCGGATGTCGCACCGCCCGGCCCGGATCGGGCGCCTCGCGGGCCACGGACGGCCGATCTCGGTGGGTGAGCCGGCGAACCTGGTGCTCTTCGATCCCGCGTACCGTGGTGCCGTGAACCCCGACAGCTTCGCCACCCGCTCCCGCAACACCCCCTACCGGGGCCTCGACCTGCCCGGACGCGTGCACGCGACCTTCCTGCGCGGCACCGCCACCGTCCTGGCCGGCGAGCTCGTCGAGCAGGGCGGGCTCGCGTGACGCCGTACGCCGCGCTCGCCCAGGAGCAGGCGCGGGTCACCAACTGGCCCGGGTACATCGGGTGGTCGGTCGGCCTGCTGCTGGTCATCGGCCTCGTCTACTGGCTGATGCGCCAGGGCTGGAACTGGCGCCGGACCCTGCAGTCCGGCCTGCCCCCGCTGCCCGCCGTGCCGGCCCGCGCCGGCCGGACCCTCCTGGAGGGCAGCGGCCGCTACCACGGCACCACCACCGCCGGGAACTGGCTCGACCGGGTCGTCGCCCACGGCCTGGGGACCCGCAGCCGCGCCGACCTGACCCTCGGCGCCGACGGCCTGCTGGTCCAGCGCCCCGGCGACGTGGACTTCTGGATCCCGGCCGCACGGCTGGCCGCCGCCCGCACCGACTCCGGCATCGCCGGCAAGGTCGTCCCGGCCGGCCTGCTGGTCGTCACCTGGACGCTCCCCGGGGCCGCCCCCGGCGAGGCCGCCACCGAGCTGGACTCCGGCTTCCGGCTGGACCACCCCGACGAGCACGCCGCCTGGGTCGAGGCAATCGCTCGATTCGCAACACGCACGACGACGAAGACGGAAGAGGCCGCCACATGACCGCACCTGCCCCCACCACACAGCGCCAACGGCGGGAGCGCGTGCCCGCCGTGCTCGTCCTGGAGGACGGCCGGACCTTCCGCGGCCAGGCCTACGGCGCCGTCGGCGAGACCTTCGGCGAGGCGGTCTTCAACACCGGCATGTCCGGCTACCAGGAGACCCTGACCGACCCGTCGTACCACCGCCAGGTGGTCGTGATGACCGCCCCGCAGATCGGCAACACCGGCTGGAACGACGAGGACGACGAGTCCCAGCGGATCTGGGTCGCCGGCTACGTCGTCCGCGACCCCGCCCGCATCCCGTCCAACTGGCGCTCGCTGCGCCCGCTCGACGAGGAGCTCGCGAACCAGGGCGTCGTCGGCATCAGCGGCATCGACACCCGCGCCCTCACCCGCCACCTGCGCGAGCGCGGCGCGATGCGCGTCGGCATCTTCTCCGGCCCCTCGCTGGCCGACGAGAAGGAGCTGCTCGCCAAGGTGCTGGAGGCCCCCGAGATGAAGGGCGCCGACCTCTGCGCCGAGGTCGCCACCACCGAGAAGTACGTCGTCCCGGCGATCGGCGAGAAGCGCTTCACCGTCGCCGCCCTGGACCTCGGCATCAAGGCGATGACCCCGCAGCGGATGGCCGAGCGCGGCATCGAGGTGCACGTCTTCCCGGCCGGCGCCGGCCTGGAGGAGCTGTACGCCGTCCAGCCCGACGGCGTCTTCTTCTCCAACGGCCCCGGCGACCCGGCCACCGCCGACCACCAGGTCGCCGTGGCGCAGGGCGTGCTGGAGCGCCGGACCCCGTTCTTCGGGATCTGCTTCGGCAACCAGATCCTCGGCCGCGCCCTCGGCTTCGGCACCTACAAGCTCAAGTACGGCCACCGCGGCATCAACCAGCCGGTGCAGGACCGCACCACCGGCAAGGTCGAGGTGACCGCCCACAACCACGGCTTCGCCGTCAACGCACCGCTGGACCAGGTGAGCGACACCCCGTACGGGCGTGCCGAGGTCTCCCACGTCTGCCTGAACGACGACGTGGTCGAGGGCCTGCAGTGCCTGGACACCCCCGCGTTCAGCGTGCAGTACCACCCCGAAGCCGCCGCCGGCCCGCACGACGCGGCCTACCTCTTCGACCGTTTCGTGAAGCTCATGGAGGGCCAGCGTGCCTAAGCGCACCGACATCAAGTCCGTCCTGGTCATCGGCTCCGGGCCGATCGTCATCGGCCAGGCCGCCGAGTTCGACTACTCGGGCACGCAGGCCTGCCGGGTCCTCAAGGCCGAGGGCCTGCGGGTGATCCTGGTCAACTCCAACCCCGCGACGATCATGACCGACCCGGAGATCGCCGACGCCACCTACGTCGAGCCGATCACCCCCGAGTTCGTCGAGAAGATCATCGCCAAGGAGCGCCCCGACGCGCTGCTGCCCACCCTCGGCGGCCAGACCGCGCTGAACACCGCGATCTCCCTGCACAAGGCCGGCACGCTGGAGAAGTACGGCGTCGAGCTGATCGGCGCCGACGTCGAGGCGATCAACAAGGGCGAGGACCGCGACCTCTTCAAGGGCGTCGTCGAGGCCGTCCACGCCAAGATCGGCCACGGCGAGTCCGCCCGCTCGGTCATCTGCCACACCATGGACGAGGTCGTCGCCGGCGTCGACACGCTCGGCGGCTACCCGGTCGTCGTCCGCCCCTCCTTCACCATGGGCGGCGCCGGCTCCGGCTTCGCCCACAACGAGGAGGACCTGCGCCGCATCGCCGGCCAGGGCCTGGCCCTCTCGCCGACCACCGAGGTGCTCCTGGAGGAGTCCATCCTCGGCTGGAAGGAGTACGAGCTGGAGCTGATGCGCGACCGCAACGACAACGTCGTGGTCGTCTGCTCGATCGAGAACTTCGACCCGATGGGCGTCCACACCGGTGACTCGATCACCGTCGCCCCGTCGATGACCCTCACCGACCGCGAGTACCAGATCCTGCGCGACATCGGCATCGCCGTCATCCGCGAGGTCGGCGTCGACACCGGCGGCTGCAACATCCAGTTCGCCGTCAACCCCGACGACGGCCGGGTCATCGTCATCGAGATGAACCCGCGCGTCTCCCGCTCCTCGGCGCTCGCCTCCAAGGCCACCGGCTTCCCGATCGCCAAGATCGCCGCCAAGCTGGCCGTCGGCTACACCCTGGACGAGATCCCCAACGACATCACCGAGCAGACCCCGGCCTCCTTCGAGCCGACCCTCGACTACGTCGTCGTCAAGGTCCCGCGCTTCGCCTTCGAGAAGTTCCCCTCCGCGGACGCCACCCTCACCACCACCATGAAGTCGGTCGGCGAGGCCATGGCGATGGGCCGCAACTTCCCCGAGGCCCTCAACAAGGCGCTCCGCTCGCTGGAGAAGAAGGGCAGCCAGTTCACCTGGGCCGGCCCGGTCGGCGACAAGGCCGAGCTGCTCACCAAGGCCGTCGTGCCGACCGACGGCCGGATCAACACCGTCATGGAGGCGATCCGGGCCGGCGCCACCCCCGAGGAGGTGTTCGACGCCACCAAGATCGACCCGTGGTTCGTCGACCAGCTCTTCCTGCTCGACGAGATCGCCGGCGAGCTGGCCGAGGCCCCCAAGCTCACCCCCGAGCTGCTGCGCCACGCCAAGCGCCACGGCTTCTCCGACCAGCAGATCGGCGAGATCCGCGGCCTGCGCCCGGACGTCGTCCGCGAGGTCCGGCACGCGCTCGGCATCCGCCCGGTCTACAAGACCGTCGACACCTGCGCCGCCGAGTTCGCCGCCAAGACCCCGTACTTCTACTCGTCCTACGACGAGGAGAGCGAGGTCGCGCCGCGCACCAAGCCCGCCGTGATCATCCTCGGCTCCGGCCCCAACCGCATCGGCCAGGGCATCGAGTTCGACTACTCCTGCGTCCACGCCTCCTTCGCGCTGGCCGACGCCGGGTACGAGACCGTGATGGTCAACTGCAACCCCGAGACCGTCTCCACCGACTACGACACCTCCGACCGGCTCTACTTCGAGCCGCTCACCCTGGAGGACGTGCTGGAGATCGTCCACGCCGAGCAGCAGGCAGGCCCGCTGGCCGGCGTGATCGTCCAGCTCGGCGGCCAGACCCCGCTCGGCCTGGCCCAGGCGCTCAAGGACAACGGCGTCCCGGTCGTCGGCACCCCGCCGGAGGCCATCCACCTCGCCGAGGAGCGCGGCGCCTTCGGCCGCGTGCTGCGCGACGCGGGCCTGCCGGCCCCCAAGCACGGCACCGCGTTCTCCTTCGAGGAGGCCAAGGCCATCGCCGACGAGATCGGCTACCCGGTGCTCGCCCGCCCGTCCTACGTGCTCGGCGGCCGGGGCATGGAGATCGTCTACGACGAGGTCTCCCTCGCCTCCTACCTGGAGCGGCACGCCGGCCTGATCTCCGAGCACCCGGTGCTCATCGACCGCTTCCTCGACGACGCGGTGGAGATCGACGTCGACGCCCTCTACGACGGCACCGAGCTCTACCTCGGCGGCGTCATGGAGCACATCGAGGAGGCCGGCATCCACTCCGGCGACTCCGCCTGCGCACTGCCCCCGATCACCCTCGGCGGCTTCGACATCAAGCGCCTGCGCACCGCCACCGAGGGCATCGCCGAGGGCGTCGGCGTCCGCGGCCTGATCAACATCCAGTTCGCGCTGGCCGGCGACATCCTCTACGTGCTGGAGGCCAACCCGCGCGCCTCCCGCACCGTGCCGTTCACCTCCAAGGCCACCGCCGTGCCGCTGGCCAAGGCCGCCGCCCGGATCTCGCTCGGCGCCACCATCGCCGAACTGCGCGCCGAGGGCCTGCTCCCGGCCGAGGGCGACGGCGGCACCCTGCCCGCCGACGCGCCGATCTCCGTCAAGGAGGCCGTCATGCCGTGGAGCCGCTTCCGCGACGTGCACGGCCGCGGCGTGGACACCGTCCTCGGCCCGGAGATGCGCTCCACCGGCGAGGTCATGGGCATCGACAAGGTCTTCGGCACGGCGTACGCCAAGTCGCAGGCCGGCGCCTACGGCGCACTGCCGACCAAGGGCAAGGTGTTCGTCTCGGTCGCCAACCGCGACAAGCGCAACCTGGTCTTCCCGGCCCGGGCCCTGGTCAACCTCGGCTTCGAGGTGCTCGCCACCTCCGGCACCGCCGAGGTCCTCCAGCGCGGCGGCATCCCCGCCACCGTGGTGCGCAAGCACAGCGAGGGCGAGGGCCCGAACGGCGAGAAGACGATCGTCCAGCTGATCCACAACGGCGACGTCGACCTCATCATCAACACGCCGTACGGCACCGGCGGGCGCCTCGACGGCTACGAGATCCGCACCGCCGCCGTCGCCCGCGGCGTCCCGTGCCTGACCACCGTCCAGGCCATGGGCGCCGCCGTCCAGGGCATCGACGCGCTGCTGCGCGACGAGGTCGGGGTGATGTCGCTCCAGGAGCACGCCGAGCTGATCAACGCCGGCCGCAAGTAGGACCACCTCAGTGGGGGGCACCGAACCGCAGGGTGCCCCCCACTCCCATGCCCGGGAGGCTTCACCCGTGTACAAGCTGCTGTTCGACCTCGTCTTCAAGAAGATGGACCCCGAGAAGGCCCACCACCTCGCCTTCTTCTGGATCCGCCTGGCCTCCTCGGTGCCCGGCCTGCGCACGCTGGTGCGGCTGGTCCTCGCCCCGCGCGACCGGGCGCTGCGCACCACCGCGCTCGGCCTCGACCTCCCGGGCCCGTTCGGCCTGGCGGCCGGCTTCGACAAGAACGGCGTCGGCATCGACGGTCTGTCGATGCTCGGCTTCGACTACGTCGAGATCGGCACCGTCACCGGCGAGCCGCAGCCCGGCAACCCCGCCCCCCGGCTGTTCCGCCTGGTCGAGGACCGCGCGCTGATCAACCGGATGGGCTTCAACAACCAGGGCTCCGCCCGGGTCGCCGACCGCCTGGCCCGGCGTCCGCACACCACCTCCACCCCGGTGATCGGCGTCAACATCGGCAAGACCAAGGTCGTCGAGGAGGCCGACGCGATCGCCGACTACGTGAAGTCGACCGAGCGCCTCGCCAAGTACGCCGACTACCTGGTCGTCAACGTCAGCTCGCCGAACACCCCCGGGCTGCGCAACCTGCAGGCCGTCTCCCACCTCGGCCCGCTGCTCGCCGCCGTCCGCCGGGCCGCCGACGCGTCCACCCCGCACCACGTCCCGCTGCTGGTCAAGATCGCCCCCGACCTGGCCGACGAGGACGTCGACGCGGTCGCCGACCTCGCCCTGGAGCTGGGCCTGGACGGCATCATCGCCACCAACACCACCATCGGCCGCGAGGGCCTGCGCACCGACGCCGCCCGGGTCGAGGAGATCGGCATGGGCGGCCTCTCCGGCGCCCCGCTCAAGGAGCGCGCGCTGGAGGTCCTGCAGCGGCTGCGCGCCCGCACCGACGGCCGCCTGGTGCTGGTCTCGGTCGGCGGCATCGAGACCGCCGAGGACGCCTGGCAGCGCATCGTGCACGGCGCCGATCTCGTCCAGGGCTACAGCGCCTTCATCTACGAGGGCCCGCTCTGGTGCCGCCGCATCCACAAGGGCCTCTCCGCCCGCGTCCGGGCCGGCGGCTTCCGCAACCTGGCCGCCGCCGTCGGCAGCGCCGTCGACGCGCCCAAGGCCGCCTGAGCCCCCTCCCACCCCTTCCGGAAGGACGTCATGACCCCCGCCCCGTTCGGCACCCGCCTGCGCCACGCCCTCGACACCCGCGGGCAGCTCTGCGTCGGCATCGACCCGCACGCCTCCCTGCTGGCCGCCTGGGGCCTGGAGGACTCCGTGGCGGGCCTGGAGACCTTCAGCCGCACCGTGGTCGAGGCGCTGGCCGACCGGGTGGCCGTGCTCAAGCCGCAGGCCGCCTTCTTCGAGCGCTTCGGCAGCCGCGGCGTCGCCGTGCTGGAGAAGTCCGTCGAGGAGGCCCGCGCGGCCGGCGCGCTCGTCCTGATGGACGCCAAGCGCGGCGACATCGGCTCCACCATGGCCGCCTACGCCGAGGCCTTCCTCGCCCCGGGCAGCCCGCTGTTCTCGGACGCCGTCACGGTCAGCCCCTACCTGGGCTTCGGCTCGCTGCGCCCGGCCCTGGACCTCGCCGCGGAGCACGGCGGCGGCGTCTTCGCGCTGGCGCTGACCTCCAACCCGGAGGGCGCCGAGGTGCAGCGCGCGGTGGGCGCCGGCGGCGAGCAGGTCGCGGCCTCGGTGCTGCGGCAGCTGGCCGCCGAGAACGCCGGCGCCGAGCCGCTGGGCTCCTTCGGCGCGGTGGTCGGCGCGACCCTGGCGGACGCGGGCGTGGACCTGGCGATCAACGGCCCGCTGCTGGCCCCCGGCATCGGCGCCCAGGGCGCCACGATGGCCGACCTGCCGCGGGTGTTCGGCGCCTCGGTGCGCAACGTGGTGCCGAGCGTCAGCCGGGACGTGCTGCGGCACGGCCCCTCGGTGCCGGCCCTGCGGGAGGCCGCGCAGCGCTTCGTCGAGGAGTACGCGGACGCCGTGAAGTAGCGCGGGGCGTCCGCGCGGGGACGGGAGCGACCCCGTGCAGCGGTGGCGTGACCCTGCGCGATGGCGCGGCGGGGTGGCGCGGGGGATGGCGGGCCGACGTGAGCGCGGTCACACCTGACCCGGAAAAGCCCCTCAATCGCGGACGATTTGCCCGGTAAAGTCCTGGTCGGCCTCGGCTGACCAGGACTTTTCGTGTTCTTTTCCTGACGTGGCGCCGTAATCCGGGTAGTGTCCGGCGATAGGTCGTCGAAGAGCCGCGAATCCCGCTGCTCTCGCAGGTCAGAGCCATTGGGCTCCTCCTGTGCGACGGCTCAGGCACAAAATCAGTCATAGCTCAATCCCTTCCTTCCACACCCTGAGGTGAACGGCGTGGCTCTTCCGCCCCTTACCCCTGAACAGCGCACCGCCGCGCTCGCCAAGGCCGCCGAGGCTCGCCGGGAGCGCGCCGAGGTCAAGAACCGGCTCAAGCACTCCGGCGCCTCGCTGCACGAGGTGATCAAGGCCGGCAAGGCCGACAACGACGTGATCGGCAAGATGAAGGTCTCGGCCCTGCTGGAGTCCCTCCCGGGAGTCGGCAAGGTCCGGGCCAAGCAGATCATGGAGCGTCTCGGCATCAGTGAGAGCCGCCGGGTCCGCGGTCTCGGCACGAACCAGATCGCCTCCCTGGAGCGGGAGTTCGGCGGCGGTGCCGCCTGACCGTGCCCCCGTGGTCCCGGGATCGTCCGCGATCCGGGATAATCGGTGCATGAGTGAGCGTCCGCGGCTGACCGTGCTCTCCGGCCCCTCGGGGGTCGGCAAGAGCACGGTCGTCGCTCATATGAGGAAGCAGTACCCCGAGGTCTGGCTCTCGGTGTCGGCGACGACCCGCCACCCGAGGCCGGGCGAGAAGAACGGGGTCCAGTACCACTTCGTCGACAACGACGAGTTCGACAAGCTGATCGCCAACGGCGAACTGCTCGAATGGGCCGAGTTCGCGGGCAACCGCTACGGCACCCCGAGGGCGGCGGTGCTGGAGAAGCTGGAGCGCGGCGAGCCCGTCCTGCTGGAGATCGACCTGCAGGGCGCCCGCCAGGTGCGGGAGACGATGCCCGACGCCCAGCTGGTGTTCCTGGCCCCGCCGAGCTGGGACGAGCTGGTCCGCCGGCTCACCGGCCGGGGCACGGAGCCGCAGGACGTGATCGAACGGCGCCTGGAGGCGGCGAAGGTCGAGCTGGCGGCCGAGCCGGAGTTCGACACGACCCTTGTCAACACCTCCGTCGAGCAGGTAGCGGCCGAACTGCTAGCCTTGCTCGGTGTAGCCTGACCTGTCTGTCTTTTCCACCCTTTCGGAAGGTTTTCGCGTGTCCTCTTCCATGACCGCGCCCGAGGGCATCATCAACCCGCCGATCGACGAGCTGCTTGAGGCCACCGACTCCAAGTACAGCCTGGTGATCTACGCGGCCAAGCGTGCCCGCCAGATCAACGCGTACTACTCGCAGCTGGGCGAGGGTCTGCTGGAGTACGTCGGCCCGCTGGTCGACACCCACGTGCACGAGAAGCCGCTGTCGATCGCGCTGCGCGAGATCAACGCCGGCATGCTTACCGCCGAGGCGGTCGAGGCGGCCTGAGGCCCCGATGACGTGCGGGGGCCCGGCGGAATCGTTTCCGCCGGGCCCTTTCGCGTACCCGCGGGCCTGTGGGCCCGGCCACAGTGCGGGCGAGGGTCGGTGCGCGTGATCGCCGCGGGGCCGTAGGGTGGGCACGTTCCCGACCTGGGCACGTCCCCGACCTGGAGGAATGCGGCAGATGAGCGCGAGCACGGACCGGACCGACACCCCGCGCGTCGTCCTCGGCGTCAGCGGCGGGATCGCCGCGTACAAGGCCTGCGAACTGCTGCGCCGCTTCACCGAGTCCGGCCACCGGGTCACCGTGGTGCCCACCGCCGCCGCCCTGCAGTTCGTCGGAGAGGCCACCTGGGCCGCGCTCTCCGGCCGCCCGGCCGCCACCGAGACCTGGGACGACGTCCACGAGGTCCCGCACGTGCGGATCGGCCAGCAGGCCGACCTGGTCGTGGTCGCCCCCGCCACCGCCGACCTCATGGCCAGGGCGGCCCACGGCCTGGCCGACGACCTGCTCACCAACACCCTGCTCACCGCCCGCTGCCCGGTCGTCCTGGCACCCGCCATGCACACCGAGATGTGGGAGCACCCGGCGACCCGGGAGAACGTGGCGACGCTGCGCCGGCGCGGGGTGATCGTGCTGGAGCCCGCCGTCGGCCGGCTCACCGGCAAGGACACCGGCAAGGGCCGGCTGCCCGAGCCGTCCGCGATCTTCGACGCCTGCCGCGCGGTGCTCCGGCACGGCGGCGTGAAGGCGGACCTCGCCGGCCGACACCTGGTGGTCTCCGCGGGTGGCACCCGCGAGCCGCTGGACCCGGTGCGCTTCCTCGGCAACCGCTCCTCCGGCAAGCAGGGCTACGCGCTGGCCGCCACCGCCGCCGCCCGCGGTGCCCGGGTGACGCTGCTCTCCGCCAACGCCGAGCTGCCCGACCCGGCCGGCGTCGACGTGGTGCACGTCGCCACCGCGCTCCAGCTGCGCGAGGCCGCCCTGGCGGCCGCCGCGGACGCCGACGCCGTGGTGATGGCCGCCGCGGTGGCCGACTTCCGCCCGGCGGAGTACGCCAGCGGCAAGATCAAGAAAGTCGACGGCGTCGAGCCGGCCCCGGTCGCGCTGGTCCGCAACCCCGACGTCCTCGCCGAGCTGTCCGCCGAACGGGCCAGGCCCGGCCAACTGGTCGTGGGCTTCGCCGCCGAGACCGACGACGTGCTCGCCAACGGTCGCGCCAAGCTCGCCCGCAAGGGCTGCGACCTGCTGGTCGTCAACGAGGTGGGCGACGGCAAGGCCTTCGGCACCGACGTCAACGAGGCGATCGTGCTCGGCGCGGACGGCAGCGAGACGCCCGTTCCGGTCGGTCCCAAGGAGGCGCTCGCCGACGTGGTGTGGGACCTTGTCGCAGAGCGGCTGGAACCGATCGCCCGATAGCCCGGAACGCCCCTGTTCGGGCGTCCGGAATGATCCGGACGATCTCCAGGGGCGATCATTTCCGTCTCCTTTTCCGGATGGGAGTGACGTTCCTCGGTAGCCGACCGTTACACTCCAGGAATCAAGTCTTTCCGGATGTCCCCGGTTCGCCGGGGGCCTTCAGTCAGCAGCCGCTGCAACCCCAGGGAGCGCTGTGTCTCGCCGCCTGTTCACCTCGGAATCCGTGACCGAGGGACACCCCGACAAGATCGCTGACCAGATCAGCGACACCATTCTTGACGCTCTCCTCCGGGAGGACCCGACCTCCCGGGTCGCCGTGGAGACGCTCATCACCACCGGCCAGGTGCACGTGGCCGGCGAGGTGACGACGAAGGCGTACGCGCCGATCGCCCAGCTGGTCCGGGACAAGATCCTGGAGATCGGGTACGACAGCTCCAAGAAGGGCTTCGACGGCGCGTCCTGCGGCGTCTCGGTCTCCATCGGTGCGCAGTCGCCCGACATCGCGCAGGGCGTCGACACCGCGTACGAGGCCCGGGTCGAGGGTGACGAGGACGACCTGGACAAGCAGGGTGCCGGCGACCAGGGCCTGATGTTCGGCTACGCGTCCGACGAGACGCCCGAGCTGATGCCGCTGCCGATCACCCTGGCGCACCGCCTCTCCAAGCGGCTCTCCGAGGTCCGTAAGAACGGCACCATCCCGTACCTGCGCCCCGACGGCAAGACCCAGGTCACCATCGAGTACGACGGCGACAAGGCCGTCCGCCTCGACACCGTGGTGGTCTCCTCGCAGCACGCCAGCGACATCGACCTGGACTCGCTGCTCACCCCCGACATCCGCGAGTTCGTCGTGGAGCCGGAGCTGAAGGCGCTCGCCGACGAGGGCATCAAGCTGGTGACCGAGGGCTACCGCCTGCTGGTCAACCCGACCGGCCGCTTCGAGATCGGCGGCCCGATGGGCGACGCCGGCCTCACCGGCCGCAAGATCATCATCGACACCTACGGCGGCATGGCCCGCCACGGCGGCGGCGCCTTCTCCGGCAAGGACCCGTCCAAGGTGGACCGCTCGGCCGCGTACGCGATGCGCTGGGTGGCGAAGAACATCGTCGCCGCCGGCCTCGCCCGCCGCGCCGAGGTGCAGGTCGCGTACGCGATCGGCAAGGCCGAGCCGGTCGGCCTCTTCGTGGAGACCTTCGGCACCGAGACCGTGCCGGTCCTCAGCATCCAGAAGGCCGTCACCGAGGTCTTCGACCTCCGCCCGGCCGCGATCATCCGCGACCTGGACCTGCTGCGCCCGATCTACTCGCAGACCGCCGCGTACGGCCACTTCGGCCGTGAGCTGCCGGACTTCACCTGGGAGCGGACCGACCGCGTGGAGCAGCTGAAGAAGGCCGCGCAGGGCTGATCCCCCCGCCGTTCGACCGCAGGCGGTGACCGCCCCTCGCCGGGGCGGTCAC